>JBMFPM010000130.1:0-6217 GCA_049969135.1 Anaerolineae bacterium | reverse complement strand
AACGCCCGACCGACTGCTTAGAAGGCAGCTGCTCTGTCCGCTGAGCTACAGGGGCACAATCCCATTATAGCAAAAAGCGCCACAAGAGGAAAAATGTGCTATCTTGGGCGCAAGCTACGAAGTGGTGCATCCTTTTACGCTTTACGTTCTATACCCTGAACTGCTCATCCTCCTTGAGAATACGTCGCAGGCCTGTCTCCAAGTCTACTTTGGGGCGAAAATCCAGCTTCTCACGTGCCAAGGCGATGTCCGCAACCAGTCGGTGGACGCCCCCGCTTTCCTCTTCATTGTATAGACAATGGGCAGTACGACCTGTCACGCGTTCGATGGTCTTCACTAAGGTGTTGATAGTTACCTCCTGCCCACTACCCACATTGATGATGGTGCGATCCACGTCGTTAGCTTTTGCCGCCGCTATCAAGGCATCCACGACATCACTCACATAGACGAAATCCCTGCTCTGCTTGCCATCTCCATAGATGACCAGCGAACCACCGGACAGGATCTGCTTCAGGAACTTGGGGATCACCGGCGCATGGGTGGGTGGGATATGTTGACCGGGGCCATAGGCGTTGAAAATGCGTAGGATGACCGTTTCAATGCCCCATAAGGCACCGAGTGCCAAGACATACCCCTCTGCTGCCATCTTGCTCACTGCGTAAGGGCTTTGCGGCCTCAACGTCGCTGTCTCCCGGACCGGCTGTTCTGTCTGCTCCCCATAGGCAGCACCTGAAGAGGTGAATACCACTCTTTTCACCCGCGCATCCCGCACAGCGGTCATCAGGCTCACCGTGCCTCCCACGTTCACCTCATTGTATTCCACCGGATAGAGGATGGATTCCGGCACCGAGACACGCGCTGCCAAATGGTAGACGCAATCCACTCCCTTCAGCAGTGTCCATAACTTGGGAATGTCCCTCGTATCTCCCTTGGTAAAAACTGCACGTGGATCCAGACGATTGCGGTCGCCTGCGCTCAGATCATCTAACACGCGTACATGATGGCCTTGTTCAACCAGGCGGTTGACCAGAGCTGAACCTAAGAAGCCCGCTCCGCCAGTAACGAGAAACTTCATCTCCACCTCTTCCCTGTAAATGATGAGGAATACAGTACTCGCCTTCTACTGCACTTTGTAGTTGTCCAGAAAAGCACGCATTTCCGGGTCATCGGCAAATTCATCGGTTAAGAAAATCAGTTCGTCCTCGTATTTGGTGACGACGCCTGCGCTGTTCACATGCAGCACCCGCCGGCCAATCCACTCACCCTGTGAGCCGGCCTGTACCACGAGGGTGCCCTTTTGATTGTTGCGCCAGCTTTGCGGCATGGGAATGCGTGAGCGCCCTCCGACGATAAGGTCTATCCCGGGCACCAAAGAGGAGAGGCGCACGTCTTCGTCATAGCCCATGTTGGACAAGACGATAATGATGTCAGTCTGTCTCGCCAACTCAGCCACATACTTTGCTAGTACGTCTTCTGCCTTTAGCAGGGTATATTTTCCTTGGAATTGCGGCGCTGACTGCGACGCAGCATCCCAGGTCAGCCCGATAATGCCCACCCGCCGGTCCCCTACCTGCAGCAGGGCATAAGGTTGTGCCAAGAGCCTGTTTTCTTCAGCGAGCATCACATTGGCAGAAAGGACAGGAAATTTGGCTTCTGCGATGCGTTGGCGCAGGACATCGGGCCCCCACTGCAGGTCCAAATCGCCAATAACCATCGCGTCGTAGCCCATGAGGTTCATGCCCTCTATAATGACCTTGCCCTGGCTTTGTACTGCTAGGGGTTGTGTGCTCCACAGCGCATTCCCTGCATCGAGAAGCAAGACATTGTTTGATTGCTGCCGTGTTGCCTTGATTACGCTGGCTCGCCGAGCCAGTCCCCCCTTGGGTGGCCTTCAGCCACAAGGTTCGGTATAGCCCAGCACATCATTGGTATGCAACACCACCAGGTCAATAGGACGTGGTGTGGGAGTGGGTGTTGGTTTAGGCGTAGCCGTTGGTTGAGGCGTTGGTGTTGGTTCAGGTGCACTGCAGGCAATCGCAAGCGAGGCTATTACTACAGGCAGCAAAGCCAGCAGCAGCCTCCCTAGAAAGACAAACCTCTTCTTCATCTTTTTTGCCCTCTTGGTTGCCTGGAATGTGGATAGATAACAGCTAGGCGCAAGTATACTCGAACGCGTGGCAAAAGTCAATGCATCACAAGCATGTGACAGGCACCGCCTCAAGGGGTGAGTTTCGGGTGCACCGCACATTAGTCTATGCGTCGGACCACTACGGTGGCATTTTGGCCGCCGAAGCCAAAAGCATTGGCAATGGCGGTGTCTACCTGCACACGACGGGCTTGGTTAGGCACATAGTCCAGGTCACACTCGGGGTCCGGGTATTCCAGGTTAATCGTGGGGGGCACGATGTTGTCCCGGATGGCCAGGACAGCGATCACTGTGGAAATAGCGCCTGCGGCTCCGAGCAAATGGCCCAGCATGGATTTATTGGAACTGATGGGTATGCGGTATGCCCGCTCGCCAAAGACAATCTTACAAGCCCTTGTCTCCGAGACATCATTCAATGGCGTGCCAGTCCCGTGCGGCACAATGTAATCCACCTCATCAGGAGCAATGCCTGCATCAGCCAGAGCTAGAGCCATGGCTCGAGCCGCACCATCCCCCGTGGGGTCGGGGGCTGCAAGGTGATAGGCATCCTCGGTCAGACCATAGCCAAGCACCTCAGCCAATATGGTGGCACCGCGTCGTTTGGCGTGCTCCAATGTCTCCAGCACCAAAATGGCTGCGCCTTCGCCCATCACTGTGCCGTCGCGTTGGGCATCAAAGGGACGGCAGGCTTTTTCAGGCTCCGCGTTGCGCGTGGACAACGCCCCTAGGCGGCTAAAGGCAGCCAATGCCAAGGGGCTGTTTGCCGCTTCGGTACCTCCCGCGATCATAACATCTGCTTCCCCGTTCTGCAATTTGCGCAATGCTTCGCCGATAGCCACTGCGCCTGTGGCACAGGCAGCAACCGGAGAACTGGTTGGGCCTTTGATGCCCAGTGAGATGGCGATGTGGCAAGGGGCGGCATTGGCAATGACTACGGGGACAAGAGTAGGGTTAATGCGTCCTGGTCCCTTCTGGTGGAAGGTAATGCTTTGCTCCTCAATAAGGTCTATTCCGCCAATCGCGGTACCGATTTCCAGCCCCACGCAGGTTGTATCTTCCTGCGACAAATCCAGGGCTGCATCCCTTATGGCTTCTTGAGTGGCGACGACAGCCAATTGCGTGAAGCGTCCGGTGCGCTTGGCTTCGCGAAAGTCCATATAATCCTTGGGATCGAAATTTGGCACTTCGCCGGCAAACTGCGTGGGAAAATTGCTCACATCAAAGCGTGTGATGCGTTTGATGCCCGATCGTCCTGCCAGCAAGGCGTTCCACGTCTCCTCTATGCCAATGCCCAGAGGAGTAATAGCTCCCATCCCTGTAACAACTACCCTGTTCTTATCCGTTTTCATTGAATCTGGCTCCTGTGCGTTGTTTATTTGTACAACACCATGCCAAGGAAGGCGATGCGCGCAAGGTCATGCCTTCTCCACAACGAGCAAATGCGATAAGCCAAAGATGCGCAAGGGCGTGCTTTCCAAGGTGTAGGTTACCTTGCGCAGCACCTTGGCCAAAGCGGGATGGCGATAAGCCACGTTGTCGTAGCCGGGATAAATTTGAGTATGCACAATCACGCGGTGCGGCAATCCCACAAATAGCTGCCTGAGACCCCGCACTGTATAGGTCCGTACATGCGGACAGAGCCGATTGCGCAGGCAAAGGGGCAAGTAGTTTACCAGTGGGACATTGCCAAAGTGATACTCTCCTCGCCAGTAGATGCCATGTGTCTCGAAGGGGTAGAGGCGGTTAGGAACAAAGATCACCAGGCGTCCGCCCGGTTTTGCAACACGATAGGCTTCCTGTACTGCTTGACGGTCGTCAGTTACATGTTCGAGGACTTCGTGCAACAGGACCACATCAAAGTATTCCTCAGGAAAAGGCAGTTCCTCGGCTGGTGCTAAGTAAACGTGCTCCAGTTGTTCCTGCGCTTGCGCGACTTTTTCTGGGTCTATATCCACACCATAGACATCGTTGCTGAAGGCGCGCAGTTTCTTCATGTAGGTTCCCAGTCCGCAGCCTACGTCTAGAATGCATTTCCCTTCTAAACCAGTATAGCGCTGGATCAAGTCTAGGCGACGGTCTTGTCCGAAACGCCAGACATAGCTGGGATGGCCTAATGAGATGGCTTTCAAGTCGTTTTCATGATTCATGCTGCTGTTATTTCCTGTCCTGATGAAATGCATTGTATATCTTTTGTTGCCTATCGGTCAAAAGCCATAGGGCAATTTGTCAAATTGTCCGACGACCACTAGAATAGATTAACATCTATCGTGGAGAAAGGGGTTATGGAACAAGTAGTTATCTTGGGCTCAGGGCCGGCAGGTCTGACGGCAGCGATCTATGCCGCTCGCTCCCAACTTTCCCCCTTGGTGCTCACGGGGCCTATGCTTGGAGGGCAGGCAGCTACGACCAGCGAGATAGAGAATTACCCTGGCTTTCCCAATGGCATTGGGGGCATGGAGCTTATGCAGTTGATGCAACAACAAGCGGAGCGCTTTGGTGCTCGTATAGAGATGGATGAAGTGCTAGAAGTGGATCTGCGCCGACATCCCTTTACCATGAAAACCTATAGCACAACATACGAGTCGAACACATTGATCATTGCCACCGGCGTCTCCCCACGCTTGTTAGGCGTGCCCGGTGAGGACAAGTTCAAGGGCCGCGGTGTGTCTTATTGCGCTACCTGCGATGGCTTTTTCTACAAGGACAAAACAGTTGTCGTGGTGGGGGGTGGTGATTCTGCGGTAGAAGAAGCCCTCTATTTGACCCGCTTTGCTTCCAAGGTGTACATCGTTCACCGCCGTGATCAATTGCGCGCTCAGAAAATCGTGCAGGAGCGAGCTTTTCAGAACAATAAAATCGAGTTCAAATGGGATTCTGTGGTTACTGAAATCACGGGCACCGAGCGTGTAACTGGTGTGCGCATTCGCAATGTCAAAACTGGCGAAGAGTCGCTCCTCATGGCGGATGGAGTGTTTACCTACATTGGCAATGTTCCTAACACGCAATTGTTCACTGGACAACTCG
This sequence comes from Anaerolineae bacterium, assembly GCA_049969135.1. Classification (GTDB taxonomy): domain Bacteria; phylum Chloroflexota; class Anaerolineae; order UBA2200; family UBA2200; genus JACIWX01. The sequence continues at coordinate 1,047 of JBMFPM010000130.1, read as the reverse complement.
AACTGGATGAACTGGGCTATATCATTACCGACCGCCGTATGCATACCAGTGTGCCCGGTGTGTTTGCAGCGGGCGACGTGCAGGAGCATGTCTTGAAACAAGTGGCGACAGCCGTGGGCAGCGGTGCCATTGCGGCTATGGAAGCGGAAAAATTTATCGCCGAAATGGAAGGTCGAGCTTATCCAGAGCGACAATGGTAAACAACCTCTGGAGCTTTGAAAAAGTCTATCTAATGGAGAGAGGATTTTCATGATTACGAAGGACATGTCTATTGGAGAAGTAGTGCGGAAATATCCCGAGACCATCGCCGTGTTTCTGGCACATGGTTTAGGTTGTTTGGGTTGCTCGGTAGCGCTCTTTGAGAACATCGAGCAGGGTGCCAAAGCGCACGGAATCGATATTGATGCGTTGGTCAAAGATCTAAACGACGCAGTGTCCCAATCCAGTTCTTAACGGACGATAGCAGAGGGCAAAGCAGGTATGGGCTAGCCCTCTGCTACGTCTTGATGTCACTGGAGACACAAATGCCCTATACCAAGGTCGGCGAGGAAAAGATTTTCTATAGCTGTCACCGGAGCATAGACTCTCAGTCCCCTGCGATGATCTTGATACACGGAGCGGGAGGGAATCATCAATATTGGGGCTATGCCATCCGCAACTTAAAGGAGGCTTCGGTCTATGCTCTCGATTTGCCTGGCCATGGACGCTCGAATGGGTCGGGGTGTTCGACCATTGCCGACTATGCGGATTTCATCATCCGTTTCATGGACGTAGTAGGTCTAGCAAAAGCGATCGTGGCCGGACACTCCATGGGCGGCGCGATCGCGATGACAACGGCGCTGTGCTATCCTGACCGTGTCGCTGGCTTGGTCCTTGTTGGGACAGGGGCACGTTTGCGTGTGCTTCCTGCTATCTTGGAAGGCATATTGCACGATTTCGAGCGTACTATCGCCTTGATTTGTGAGTATGCCTATTCACCGAGTGCTCCCAAGGAGTTGGTACGCCAGGGCCAACGTCAAATGTTGCGGGTGGCACCGCAAGTAATCC
>JBMFPM010000129.1:0-6250 GCA_049969135.1 Anaerolineae bacterium | reverse complement strand
TTACTACAAACCTTTTTCAAACATCATCTGGAGGCAATGTCCCAACTCATGTCCTGACATCAGAGGAACGTCCAATTGACAGTGCACAGATTTGGGGTATAATGAGCGTCAATGATTCTGCATCTCAGGATAGGCCAACGGTGATAGGTTGTGCTGCGCAAGGAGACTAATATGAAAAGGCCCCTTTTCTGGATCCGAATCGCTTGTATATTCCTCTTCATCTTCACAGGGCTCTTCTCTGCCCAAGAAGGAATGGCGGGCAAACCCCACTCGGTTGGGGAAGGTATAGCTCTTCCCCCAGACAGCGCTCCAGCGAGCCAAGTTCCCGCACATCCTATCACTTTGTACGCAGCAGGATTGCCTTGCGCGGGCACTCCCGAGCCAGGAACCCAATTGCTCATATTGCAGCAGGACGTCAATGGTTATACCGGGGCTGAAGACACTACGCTTGCGCCCTACGAGGGCAATCTCTCGGATAAATGGTTCGTGCGCGTGGGCTATAAGGGCCAAGATAGCGCCTTGATCCGCTTCGACGTGGCGAGCATCCCCCCTGGCTCACACATCCTCTGCGCTGCTCTGTCCTTGTATGCGGAGATGTGGAGTGGCTCTCCCTTCGAACTAGATATAGGCGCCTATGCCGTGAAGCGTGACTGGGTAGCTCAAGAGGCAACCTGGTATCAGGCTTCCGCCCATGTTCCTTGGCAAATCGGGGGATGCAATGGCCCAGACGATCGCTCTCAGACACCCGAGTCGGTCGTTACTATCCAAAACATCCGCACCTGGTATCATTTTGACCTGACCCAAGTGGTGGATGGGTGGGTGAACAGTGCCTTGCCCAACTATGGCATCTCGCTGCAACCCGTGGATAGGATAGATGTAGACCACATTTGGTTCGCTGCTTCAGATGATGTAGCTCCTGATGGTTCCATCGCGAACCGGCCCAAGCTGATTATCCTGTATGTTCCGCCGCCGACGCCAACTCCCACAGCAACGGCTACTGCCAGCGCAACGCCCACCAGTACGCCCAGCGAAACAATGCTTCCGACCGAAACAGCCACGCCGATCGTCCCGCCGACGGCTACCGCTACGCCTACAGTGCCTGCTGTACCCACGCAGACTGCCACACCTACGCCTACGGTGCCCGTTGTGCCTACGGAAACTGCCACGCCTACGACGCCTACTATGCCTACGGAAACTGCTACTCCTACTGCACCCGTTGCGCCTACGGAGACTGCCACACCCGGGATGCCTACTGTGCCCACCCAAACTGCTACACCCACACCAAGTGCTACCCCGATTACCCCAGTCTTGCCCACCGTGACCGCCACCCCCACACAACCTCCCATTCCCGTTACGCCTACTGCTATCCCAACCGTTTCTTTGTACCAGCTCTTTGCTCCCGTGATCTGGAGGAACTATCCCATGCGCTGTGTAGCGTGGGGCTATAGCTTTAACGAGGAATTCAATGACCCCGCGTTGACCAATTGGTCGGGGAACTTGAACGGTGGCCACCAGGAGGTGAGTGATGGCGTGCTGCACCAGTGGGCACCAGCGTCTGTGGATCGTTTCCCGCTGCTATGGAACAATAGCCTCTTCGCAAACGCGGGCGATAACTTTGCTTTTGAGGTGCGCTTCCGCTACTCGGATTTCGCCGCCTATGGCACTACGATTGCCCTCAACTCAGCGCCTGTGGACGGCAATCGCGTGCTGTCGCCATTGCCATTGGCCCCTGGCATGGAAGATATCTTGAACATCCACCATGTCGTAGACAGGGCGGGGAATGTCTACCGCTTTGATGTCTCCCTGTTCAAGGGTCGCGTGCTGTGGATTGGCACCCCAGGGGATACGAACTGGCATGAGGTACGCATTACTGTAGAGCCCGGGGGAATATACACCCTGTATGTGGATGGCTTGCTTGTGGGTTCTATCCGCTCGGCGACGCGGCCGGCGAGCCTGTACATTGGCAACCCTACCATTCAGACGTGGCCGGGCAATTGGACGCAAGTGTATGTGGATTATGTGCGCATTTCGCGCTGTATGAGCTGGGGATTGGATTAGGAAAGCCCGCTAGATTCAGCAAGGACAGCGTCCAGACTGCCGGATGTCTGGGCATGGTAGCCCAGCCTGTTTTGCAGCGGGGGCGGCTCCCATGCCGCTGGATGTCTGGGCATGGTAGCACAGCCTGCTTTGCAGCGGAGGCGGCTCCCATGCCGCCGGATGTCTGGGCGTGGTAGCCCAGCCTGTTTTGCAGCGGGGGCGGCTCCCATGCCGCCGGATGTCTAGGCACAGGAGCCCAGCCTGCTGAGATGTGCTCATATATTTCCATAGGAGGCCAATATGAAAGCACCTATTCCCTGGATGCGGTTATTCTTGATTTTGGCACTGATCTTCACCGGGCTGGGGATAGGGCTCTTTGCTGGGCAACAAGGCTTGCACAGCAAGGCACAGACTAGCCAGGACGCTGTAGAGAGGGATGGGTATCTTGCAGATGTCCATTCCTCTGTTCCTTGCGAAGGCACTCCCGAGCCTGGTGCAGTGTTGGTTGTCTTGCAGCAAGGCATTGACGGCTACACGGGTGCCACGGATACTACGCTGAAAGAAGATTTCCCCAATGGCAACTTTGGATCCGTCTGGTATCTCCGTGTGGGTTTTGAACATGAGGACAGTGCGCTGATCCGCTTCGACCTGTCATGTATCCCGCCCGGGTCACGCATTGTGTGCGCAGTATTATCGCTCTATGCAGAGCGCTGGAGTGGAGCCCCCTTTGAGTTGCAAGTGGGTGCCTACCGGGTGAAGCGCGCCTGGATTGACAGCGAGGCAACCTGGCTTTGGGCGCAATCCTGGACACCGTGGCAGGTGCCTGGTTGCAATGGGCCTGATGACCGGGAGCAAACTCCTGAGGCAGCAGTTACTGTCACGCACATCTTCCGATGGTATGACTTTGACCTGACGCGGCTGGTAGATGGTTGGGTCAATGGCTGGTTGCCCAACTATGGTGTGTCCTTGCAGGCTGTGGACAAAAGTGACCCTGACATCCTCTATTTTGATAGCGCCGATGATGTCAATGACTTTGGTTCCATTGAACACCGTCCCAAATTGTTCGTCCTGTATGTTCCACCGCCTACGCCCACTCCAACGGCTACTCCGACGGAGACGCCAACATCCACCGCCACACAGACGCCCACCGCGACGCCTAGTGCCACGCCTACCGAGACAGCCACGCCTACCGCCAGTGCCACTGCCACGTCCACCGCCACATCCACCGCTACTCCCACAGCGACTGCTTCTCCAACGCACACCGCCACGCCTACCGAAATACCTACTGCCACGCCTAGCGAAACCGCTACTCCGGCGGCAACTCCCACTATCACCGCTACGCCGACGAATACCCCGATGCCTGCTCCACGAAGGCTCTATTTACCTCTGACGTGGAACAACTACTCCATGCGCTGCGGGCAATGGGGTTATACTTTCCGGGAGGAGTTCGATGACCCCGCCCTGAATGGCTGGTATACTAGCTTAGATGGTGGCCAGCAATTGGTGAGCGGCGGCATCCTCTCGCAGTGGACACAGCCGCACATAGATCGCTTCCCGCTGCTGTGGCGCAACGATCTCTTCGTAGGCGCCGGCGACGATTTTGCCTTCGAAGCGCGCTTCCGCTATTCGGACTTTACCGCCTATGGCACAACCATCGCTCTGAATTCGGCCTCCTTTGACGGGACACGTGTCCCTGCATCCGAATTGCTGCCACCGGGCATTGAGGACATCTTGAACATCCACCATGTAGTGGATCCGGCAGGCAACGTATACCGATTTGACATCTCGTTGTTCAAAGGCAGGGTAGCATGGAGGGGCACTCCCGGCGATACAAGCTGGCACGAAGTGCGTATTACCTTGGAGCAGGGGAACTTGTACACCCTGTACGTGGACGGCCTGCTCGTTGGCTCGGCCAGGTCACCGGTACGGCCGACCAGTGTATACATTGGCAATCCCACGCTCCAGAGGTGGCCAGGACCATGGACGCGGCTGTATGTGGATTACCTACGCATCTCACGTTGTTTGAGATGGGTGCCCTAGTACATCTTACTGGAAAACCACCGCGGCTTTGGACCCTCGGAGGCTTCTAGGCAGTATCTAAGATACGAGTGATCGTCTCAGCATCAGCGTGCAACAAGCCAGATGCTGGCAAGCGTTGTAGTAACAGCACCAGCTTCGGGTCACGGACGAATACCTCGCGGAAGATGGGCAGTGCTTCGTCCAGACGGCCCAAATCAGCCAGTGTAACCGCATGCCAGAAGGGCAGTTCTGCGATATGCGGCGCCATCTGAGCAGCCTGGTGATATTCAGCCAGCGCTTCCTCCGTGCGCTTCTCCCCCAGCAGGGCATCACCCTGGTTCATGTGTTCGTAAGCGCGGTGCAGTTGCAGCAGGCGCCGCAATTCGGCTAATGGTTCAGGGTGGTCTTCGACACGCAGTTCTACCAGCACACCTGCCCACGGTTCGGGAGTGCGTTTCCCGGAGACAACGAGCAACGCAGCGCTCTGTTTGCCCCGCAGGTCACCTCCCGCATCTTGTGCCGCCTCCAATGCGCACAACAAACGCTCTGCCAGGTCCCCTCGCGCCTCGCGAAAGGCATGCGCCATCGCTGGCCAGACACGGTTGTTCGCCATGATATTGGCTTGCACACTGAACCCCGCGCCGACTTCATGCCCTGCCTCGGCAATGCACTGGGTGCCGGTATGGGCTGCTACACGGCCTTGGGCATCTACCATAGCCACTTGACGCAGTTCGCGCCCCTCATCGGCTGCCAAGAGCTCAGCCAGAGCTTCAGGGGCAGAAAGGCCCCTGCGCATGCGCTCCAAGCCCAGCGGCCCATAGCTAACGTTGACCATCGCCTGGGTAGCTACCGCGCCCACCCCTGCTTCAGCCCAACAGACCAGCCTGCCCACCGAAAACCAATGCGATTGCACAGCTACGCCAAGCTGTCCTGTTGGTTCATCACAGGCAACAATGGAATATGTGCGTAGCAGTTGCGACGGACGTAAAACAGTGTTCATGTTTGCCTCCAGCATTTGTTGGTAGTTTTCTTCCCTCGCCCCACGCGCATATTGTAATAGAAGTGGGGTTAGGGGCTCAAATACCGTACCATTTTGCTGCTGTCATTTTCCTGGGTACAATCTGCAGCAGTTTTGTATGCGCATGATCACAAAGGAGTGAAATTGAGCACAATCACCTGCAATTTTGACCAAATCATTGACCGCTGCGGCACAGACAGCGAAAAATGGAGCCGCTACCCCCGCGAGGCTTTGCCATTGTGGGTAGCGGATATGGACTTTCGTTCGCCAGAGCCAGTGCTACAAGCCCTGCATCAGCGCGTAGAGCATGGCGTTTTGGGTTACGGATGCGAGCCACCGGAACTACGCGAGGTCATTGTTTCACGTTTGCAACGGCTGTATGGCTGGCAAGTAGAGCCAGAAGCGCTCCTCTTCCTGCCTGGTGTGGTCGTTGGCTTCAACCTGACCTGTCAGGCAGTAGCCTCCCCGGGTGATGGCGTATTGGTACAGACCCCAGGATACCCGCCTATTCTCCGTGCTCCGGCGAATGCCCAATGCACGCGGGACGAAATGGAGTTGACCTGCGGCGCAGATGGACGATACATCGTGGATTTCGAGCGTTTTGAGGGAACTATCACCCCACGTACGCGCGTCTTTATCCTGTGCAACCCGCATAATCCCGTGGGGAGGGCGTTTTCACGCGAAGAGCTAGAACAAATGGCAGAAATTTGCCTACGGCACAATATGGTCATCTGTTCCGATGAAATCCATTGCGACTTTATATTCAGTGGTTCCCGCCACTTGCCTATTGCATCGCTGGCTCCGGAGATCGCCAAACGCACGGTTACCTTGATGGCGCCGAGCAAAACCTTCAATATCCCCGGCTTGCGCTTTGCGGTTGCCATTGTGCCCGACAAGGAATTGCGGGAAAAACTGTGTGCCGCCAAGAGGGGGTTGGTTGGCGAACCGGACATTATGAGCTACCTTGCTGCCTTGGTTGCCTACCGCGATTGCCAATCCTGGCTGGACGAACTGTTGCGCTATTTGGAAGCGAACCGCGATTTCGTCTTCCAGTACGTCCAGCAGTGCTTTCACGGAATCCGCATGGCAAAACCGGAAGCCACCTACCTGGCTTGGCTGGATTGTCGTCAATCTGGAATTCCAGGCAATCCACAAGAGTTTTTCCTGAAGGAAGCC
>JBMFPM010000128.1:0-6265 GCA_049969135.1 Anaerolineae bacterium | reverse complement strand
CTGTACCAAGCGGGAAAGCAGATCGTGATGTCCAGCGACCGCCCGCCACGCGCGATCAAACCCCTCGAAAAGCGACTCCAATCCCGCTTTGAACAAGGCCTTATCGCTGACATACAACCTCCTGACCTGGAGACGCGCATTGCCATCCTGCGCTCAAAAGCTGAACTGCAGTCCGTCCAAGTTCCACCCGAAGTGATTGATTACATTGCTGGCAAGTTTCCAAGCAATGTGCGCGAACTGGAAGGGGCGCTCAATCGGGTGGTGGCGAACGCTGTATTGGCTAAGGCTCCGCTTACGGTAGAGATGGCAGCAGCAGCATTGAGGGGAATCCTAACACGGACTGACTCGATCACGGTTGAACAAGTATTGGAAGCAGTCTGCGAACATTACGGTCTGGATCTACACCTGCTAAAGAGCCGACAGCGCAGTCATGCCATTGCCCTTCCCCGCCAGGTAGCGATGTACCTGCTCAAAGAAGAGTTGGGTTGTTCCTTTCCACAAATTGGTGAGATACTCGGCGGACGCGATCACACAACCGTGCTCTATGGCTGTGAAAAAATTCAGCTCAGCATAGAAGAAGATGACCAATTGCGCCGAGATGTGGTTGCTATCAGAGAACGGTTATACAAAGAGCGTGTTCCTGCAACTCATTAGCCACAATCTGTGGATAAGTGTTTGATTATTGTGGATAACTACTCCTTGACTGGGGATAACTTCACCCCTGCAGTGCTTTTACTTGGCCCTTCCCAATGTAGTGCTCCCCTAACTATAGGGCGCAATTTCTCAGTCCTCCCAAGTACTAGCGTTTTGTCCCGTAATTCGCACATTTTTGCTATGCTGATTTCTGTCCTGCATTTATCCACAACTCCTGTGTAAAACCCATTTCCTGCTTTGCTATTGTCTGTCTATTCCTGGCACTGCTCACCCTGCGCAAACCCTATAGATTGTGCCCGAACCACAACACAAGGGTAGACACAGCTTTTCCCCATTTCTCAACACCTCCTACTATTACTACAGAAGATTTAAATTGGTATATTGTTTGAATAACATCGTTCCACCTATCTGGCTAATACCAATTTTTGGACGTATACTCTAATAACTTGACATGTTGCACGAGTATGCTAGCGTGGCCTCTGCAAGATATAGTGCCAACTTGGAATAACAATGCTAGCTTTAATAAGAGACCATTTAGTGGTAATTGCTAATGCACTAAGTAGTATCAGAGATTGCACAAGGCCTGGAGGCAAACGGATATACCGTTTGGTACTCTGAAAGGGATAGCATTTCTGGCCTTTCCTATCTCGTGCAAACGAGGCAAGCGATTGAACAATCAGGGGCTGTTGTACTTGTTATCTCGGCACATTCACTTGACTCCAACAACGAATTGCTACATCGGGTGGAACCGTAGATTTGCAAATAAGGGAACGTAGGAAGGATGGCACAAGGTCTTGCGGAGGATCCTGCGCGAGTGGTATGAACATCAGTGGTTTGTAGTTCTCGGACTATGGCTGGGCACATTGTGCCTTGGGTACGTTGGATTCGCCAAGCATTTTGCTGCTCTCAATCAGGGACGTTCACCTCTTGACCTCCTCTATCTCACCCTACAACTTTTTCCTCTGCAATCGGGAGCAGTTCCTCCACCGGTAAGCTGGGAACTAGAGGTAGCGCGGCTGCTGGCCCCCACTGTAGCTGCCTACACGGCTGTGCAAGCTTTGGCAGTTGTCTTCTACGAGCAGGTGCAATCGTTGCGTCTGCGCATTAGCCACGAGCATGTGGTCATCTGTGGACTGGGGCGTATGGGTTTGCTCTTGGCGCGGGGATTCCTCCGGCGCGGAGATAGCGTAGTGGTGATCGAGCAGGATGAGAACAACGATTTCATCGCACTATGTCAGGAAAAAGGCATCATTGTGCTCCCGGGAAATGCAAAGGATCGAGAAATATTATGCCGAGTGGGAGTTCCGAGGGCGAAACACGTGTTCTCCGTCTGTGGCGATGACAGCACCAATGCCGAGGTTGCTGTACATGTCCGAGAACTAGTTGCGTCACGCCAGGTGCGTCCGCTGACCTGTTTTGTGCACATTGTGGATCCGCGGCTATACCACTTGCTTCGTGAGCGTGAAGTGGCTCCAGTCCCTTCGTATCGGTTGGAACTATTCAATATCTTTGACCGTGGAGCCAGACTCTTGTTGAAAGAACATCCATTCTTCCATGAGAAAGATGGCATGTTGATTCAACAACCTCATGTGCTAATTATTGGCCTTGGTCGCATGGGGGAGAGCTTGATAGTCCACATGGCCAGGACCTGGTGGAGCAAATATGCGCCAACCTATGGTCCCCTGCGGATTAGCCTCATAGACCGGGAGGCAGAACGCAAAGTAGAATTGCTCTGCCTGCGCTATCCAAAGTTGGAGAAAGCCTGCCGACTGACTGTCCTGCAGATGGATATCCTCTGGCCAGAGTTTGAGCAAGGTGGTTTTCTGCTTGATTCCGATGGACGCTGCAATATAACGGCGGTATACGTGTGTCTGGATAACGATTCTTTTGGCCTGAGGGCAGGGTTGACATTACTGCAGCGGGTGAAAGGACGGCATATCCCCGTTGTGGTGCGCATGGCTTATGAGACGGGTTTGGCATTGCTCCTGCGTGGTACGGAAACTCACGGCTTCGATAACCTGCATGCCTTTGGATTGATAGACCGGACTTGCCAGCCTGAGCTGGTGCTTGGCGGCACTCATGAAATACTGGCTCGTGCCATTCACGAGAGTTATGTGCGACATCGACGGGAATTGGGTGAGAGCATTGAGATTAACCCTTCCCTGGTTTCCTGGGAGGAATTGCCGGAGGATCTGAAAGAATCGAACCGGTGTCAAGCGGATCACATCCTAGTGAAATTGAAGGCGATCGGTTGTGGAATAGCGCCGCTAACTGATTGGGATGCAGAAAAATTCCAGTTCACAGCGGAAGAAGTAGAACGGATGGCACAGATGGAGCATCAGCGCTTTGTTGAGGAGCGGCTGCGCGCGGGCTAGGTCTATGCTCCGGGTGCGCAAAGTGTGGAACAAGGACTAGCCCCATTCTGGTCCCTTGGGATGAATTGCCTGAATGCGAAAGGGAAAAAGACCGCGATATGGTTCGCGAGTTGCCTCGCTTCCTCGCGCGGGCAGGGTTGCAGGTGTATCAGCTGGACTAGAGGTCCGAGTGGAAGGCTTTTACTGAAAGGGGCTATGTATGTCTGAAATACACGGCGCTCACGAATACCGCTACTGGGCGTTCATCAGCTACAGCAACAAGGACCGGGCATGGGCCAAGTGGCTGCATCGCGCTATCGAGAGCTATGGCGTGCCGACGCCGCTAGTTGGTCACAAGACACCCGCAGGAGAACCCGCGCCTAAACGGTTTTACCCCCTCTTCCTCGATCGAGAGGAACTGCCGGCTTCTTCGGACCTGGGTCGCGAGATCGGTAATGCCTTGCGTGCCTCGCGCTATCTGATCATTGTCTGCTCTCCACATGCTGCGCAGTCAAAGTGGGTGAACCGCGAAATCGAGGCATTTGGTGAGCTGGGCCGCAACGACCGCATTTTGGCTTTCATCGTTGACGGCGAACCCCACAGTGGTGACGCGCAGGAGTGCTTTCCAGCAGCACTTAAGCGGATCGAGTCCATCGCGGCAGATGCCCGTCGGCAGGGTGATGGTAGGGCCAATGCCAAGCTCAAGCTGCTGGCGGGGATGCTGGGGGTGAGCTTTGACGCGTTGAAGCAGCGCGATGCGCAGCGGCAGATCCGACGCCTGCAGGTGATGGTGGCAGTTGCTTTTGTTCTTGTCTTGGCCTTTGCCGGTCTGGCCTGGTATGCCAATGTGCAGCGGGAGAAGGCCGTGGCGGCGCGCTTGGAGGCAGAATCAGTGCTAGAGTTCCTATTGTATGACCTGCGCGACGCGCTGGAGCCGGTGGGGCGGCTGGACATTATCGAGAAGGTGGAACAGCGGGTAGACGAATACTATCGAAAACTGGGCGTGGAAGCGGACGAACCGCGGACCTCGCGCAACCGGGCGGTGGCTGCTGTACGTGCTGGGGACTTTGCGCGGGACAGGGGTGATCTGGACACAGCACGGCGAGAGTATCGCGCTGCACTAGCGATTTTCGAGCGGCTGGCGGCAGCGGATCCGACGAATGCGGAGCGGCAGCACCATATTGAGAGAGCAGGGTGACCTAGATGGGGCACTGAGAGAGTACTAGGAGGGCCTGGCGATTTGGGAACGGCTGGGGACGCTAGGCTCTTCCAATATTGGATGGCAGCGTGATCTGGCGCTTAGCTACGAGAGGATAGGTGAGGTATTAGAAAAGAAAGGAGCTCTGGACTGGGCTTTAAGGGAGTATCGTGCCAGTCAGGCAATCATGGAGAAATTAGTGGCAGCCGATCCTTCTAACACTGCCTGGCAGCGCGATCTATCGGTGGCCCACGAGAAAATAGGTGGGGTGTTAAAGGCATGGGGGGACCTGAATGGAGCCTTAACGGAGTATCGTGCCAATCTCGCAATTATGGAGAGGTTAGTGGTAGCCGATCCCTTGAACGCTGGATGGCAGCGTGACTTAATGGTCAGCCATGGGAGAGTAGGTGAAGTGTTAGAGATGCAGGGAAATCTAGATGAAGCATTGACGGAATACCATGCTGGTCTGGTGATTATCGAGCGATTGGCAGCATCTGATGCATCGAATGCCGAGTGGCAGCGCGACTTGTGGGTTACATATAGCCTCATTGCTGCTGCTCTGGAGAACTCGGGCGATTCCAGTGCAATAGAGTGGTGGCAGCGAACGTATGACGTCTTTTCGGACATGAAGCGTGCTGGTATGGACATCTCCCCTGCCGATGAGCAATACTACCAGTGGCTGCGCCAGAAACTAGGGTACTGAGGCTGCCTGCTTTTCAGACGGGCAGTGGCCATCGCTGAAAAATCTCTGGGAACTCAGCATCCCCGTACTGAGGCATTCAGGAGGAATCTGAAAGCTTGCTAGGATGCGAGGCGCAAAGCAGGAGGCTGAACGATGGATTTGAATGCAGTGGCAGTTGTGTGCAAAGAGCGGTGCAGCAGTGCGGCTATGCTGCCCAACCTGCAGACAGGCAATAGAGATAGTGGAGGACATAGTAATATGCATAGACAAGAATCTTCTCATGGCTCGCTAGGCGCTTTTTAGTTGGGTGACAGACAAATGTCAGACATTTTTATCTCTTACTCACGGAAAGATATTGCTTTTGCGCGCCTGCTCTACGATGCCCTGAAAGCCAAGGATCTTGATATATAGGTTGACTGGGAGGACATTCCCCCCAGCGCAGACTGGCTGGCGGAGGTATATCGCGCCATTGAAGGAGCCGATACGCTGGTGTTCATTGTCAGCCAGACATCGGTCCATTCGGACGTCTGTCGCAGGGAAATCGAGCACGGCCTTAGGAACCACAAGCGATTGGTGCCGGTGCTGCTGCATGATATAGACCCCAAAATCTTGCCACCCGAGATCGCCGCGCTCAACTGGGTATTCTTCCGCGAGCAGGACGATTTCCAGCAGGCTTTCGACAAGCTGGTGCAGGCGATTCAGACGGATCTTGAGTGGGTTCGCGCACATACCCGGCTTCTTGTGCGGGCGGCAGAATGGGATAGCAAAGGGCGGGACAACAGCTTTGCGCTGCGTGGCAGGGATCTCCAGGAGGCGGAGGAATGGTTGGGCAAGAGTGCAACAAAAGAACCCACGCCAACTCCACTGCAGGTGGAGTATATCCTTGCCAGCCGCAAGGCAGCAACAAGCCGACAGAGAACCACGTTGGCTCTCGTGACATTGGGCTTGGTCGTTGCGACCGTTCTGGCACTGGCTGCTTGGAAACAGCGCAACGAGGCGCTGGAGGCAAAAGTCATTGCTGTTCAGGAGGCAAAAGCGCGTGCTACGGCGCAAGCCGAGGCAATCGCACAGAGGGATCATGCGGAGCAACAGCGCCGCATCGCTTTGTCTCGCCAGTTGGCGGCACAGGCACAAACTTACCTTGCCGATCAGCTTGACCTGGCTCTGCTATTGGCTGTGGAGGCGAGCCGCATCGCAGATACAGTAGAAGCCAGAGCCAGTTTGCTTGATGCGTTGGAGTATAGCCCCAATCTCGCTGCTTTTCTGCACGGTCACACCTCTTACGTATTCAGTGTAGCCTTTCATCCGCAAGGAAATATACTAGCCTCAGGCAGCGCAGATGGCAGCATTATGCTCTGGGACACAGAACACCCCGAA
>JBMFPM010000127.1:0-6267 GCA_049969135.1 Anaerolineae bacterium | reverse complement strand
AGACATCGTCGTGAAGTTTACAAACAGGGCGCTGGCTAACCAGCGCATGCACCCGACAGGCTTCGCCTCACTGCGCTCGGCTCGCCGCAGGTGATGCGCAGGCCGTTGGCAGCGCCAAGCAAACTGGGTGCTTCTTGTAGGATAAGTCCCCATCGGGTAAGGGCTAACCACCTACTCGTGCCGAGTGTTGCAACGATGAAGGAGGAGTCAAGCCAGGGGTTACCGATGGAAAACCTCGACATTGAGGGAGGGATACCAGCAACCTCAATAAGCCTGGAAAGCAGGGGCACAGACATCTGGTATCGGCAACCGAACGATATCGTTGAAGGGCCGAATCGCTCAAAAGTACATTGCACATCAGAGTGAAGCCTAAGAGGCACGGTTTCTCATAAATGCATTGCCGCCCAACACCCAACTCAGCCGCAACTCGTTAAGCCACCTTTTGGCGATTCGTCAAAAGGTGCTAAAACAACAGCGTGAAAAACTATCTTGACGCATGCGCTATTCAGAGGCCGCTGGACACGCTTGACCAGATTCGGATCGCTCTAGAAACGGAAGCCCTTTTAGGTATCCTTGCGCTTTGCGAAAGCGGTAGGGTAGAGTTGCTTTCGTCAGACGCCTTGGTATATGAAATTGAGCAGAGTTGTGCATGAAAGTGGTTTCGCCACTTGAATTGGTACAGGAAGATTGTGAGTGCAATCGAACAGCAAACAGGAAGCCTTCCCAACACGGCATGAGGCCGACAGCGGGCTTTGCCTGCTGAGGGTATAAGCCACGTGCCAGTGAAGGCGTCCCGCCCGCTGGGCCTATGCTTTCCGTTGGGGCGGTCATAGATTGACGCAAACACAGTCGTGGACACTCACTGAAATCAGTCGCCATCCAAGTGACAGCGTTCCCACGAATTGCGATGTTAGGAAGTTTGCACTGAAATTGCACTATCGGGCCTCTGCAGCAACCCCTTTAGCGCCCGCTCATATGCCTCATACGCCGCACTGCCAAACAGGACAAAGCGTACCAGTTCGATTTCCGGGTGCGATTGTAAGTAGTCTATCACGGTGCGCAGTGCAATGGGCGCGGCTTGCTCGATGGGATAGCCATAGGCGCCGGTGCTGATGGACGGGAAAGCGACACTCTTGATGCCATGCTCCGAGGCCAGTTTCAGGCTATAACGGTAGGCGCTGGCGAGGGTCTCTGCCTCCCCTTGCGTTCCACCCCGGTAAATAGGGCCTACGGCATGGATAACGTATTTCGCTTTGAGCTTGCCCCCGGTGGTGATACGCGCTTCCCCGGGCGGGCAGCCGCCGATTTTGCGGCATTCTTCCAAAATCTGTGGACCGCCAGCGCGGTGGATAGCGCCATCCACGCCACCGCCACCCAAGAGGCTGGGATTGGCAGCGTTGACGATCGCTTCCGTATCCTGTTGGGTGATGTCCCCCTGCACTAACTCTAGTTTTGATTTACCTATCGTTACCTGCATGTCTGATCCTCCTGAACATGCTGAGAAATAGCCAAGGCGTTCAAACCCTTCGTGTAGTTATTGATAAACAACGGAATCCCGCACCTCTGGCGCACGGGAATCGTCTGTCATAACGAGGTAATGCCCACCGGTGGGTTTGTTTGTGATGCCAAAGGGTGTTCCATCCCGATCCATGGCGACGACATGGATGTAGCCACCGCTGGCAGCTAGCAGCGGCTGCAAGTCGCGCATTGCCTCCCGACAGGCTTCTTCCACACGAAAGCCCATCTTCATGTAGAGCACGATACTGCGGGCGGTGCCAGCACGGATGGACAGTTCACCGTAGCCGGTACACGCCGCAGCACCGTAGCGGTTATCTGCATAGCCACCTGCGCCGATAATGGGTGAATCCCCCAAGCGGCCGGGGTACTTCCAGGGCCAGCCGCTGGTGCTGACGCCGCAGGCAATGTCCCCATATCGATCGCGCGCCAGGAAGTTGACGGTGCCCTGGCGCAGCCGCGCATGGATCAACTCTTTGACTAGGGGGAGCAACTCCTTCCTTGCTGCTAGCGTGTCCGTTTCTGCTTCAGGGAACAACTCGATCAGGCGTTCCTGCCACTTGTTCCGTGCGCGCTCTATAGGCAGGTCACAACGGGGAAAGCCCATCTCAGCAGCAAAGCGGTTCGCACCTTCTCCAACCAGCATGACATGGGGAGTCCGTTCCATGACGCGGCGCGCAATGGAAATGGGGTGAGCATAGCCCTGCACGGCTCCCACAGCTCCTGCTGCAAGCGTGCGTCCATCCATAATGCTTGCATCCAGCTCTACCTGACCCAGCACGTTGGGCAAACCACCGATACCAACCCCTTCGTCTTGCTCGTTCAGTTCGACCAAGCGAATCCCTGCCTCTACGGCATCGAGCGCTGTGCCCCCTTCGCGTAGTACCTGCATCGCTTTCTCGATGCCTGGCAGCCCGTTGTGTGACGTGATGACCAACATCCTTGTTGTTCTCCTATGTGAAGATATGGAACGTGCTCACATTTTAGGCACAAGGCCGCAAAAGAGCAAATAGAAAAAGCCATTGATTTTACCTCAGAGCACACAGAGAACACAGAGGTTTTCCATAAACTCTGTGGTCTCAGTGGTCTCTGGGGTGAGATTTTTCCTTTTTCATGTGGGGCGTTGTATATTCGTTGACGGTTCTGACGCTCAACGAATGCGGAATGTTGACTTCAGACGGGCTCTGACTTATACTGCATCTAGCGGTTCGTTGTGCACCTGGACGCAAGGAGCAAAGACATGAAAACAGTCCTCATTTTCCTATTAATTGTCATCAACCTGCTCTGCATCCTCTTCAGCCAGGTCAGCTTCAAATGGTCTGCGATGTGCTCTGACTGGAAGGGAATCCTACGCTGGCAAATCATTGGCAATGTGCTCGGATTTATCAGCGTGCTCTCCCTGACTGCACTGCTCAAGTTCATCCCCCTGTATCACGCTGCTGCTATCAGCATGGGCTTGGGTTTTGTGCTCGTGCAGGTCGTCGGAGCACGCCTCATCTTCCATGAATCAGTGAGCAGGACAAGCTGGAGCGGGGCAGGTCTGATCGCAGCAGGCATTGTGCTTGTCTCCTTGGGACAATGAAACCATGTCTGCCCCTTGGAGAGAAGACAATCAGATCCCGTTATGGGAGCGCATCCTCACTGCGCTGCCGCGTGCTTTCGTTCAAGGCATTGACACGGTGCTGCGCCGTGTAACCCATGTGCAAGAGTTCACAGACGATAAGCACTGCTTGCTGCGCATCGCTATGGTCAAAAGCAATTGCGATATCACCCTTTCCGATGGCACAAAAGTAGCTAAGGGCGAAACTATCGGCGAGTTGCACCTGTGGAACGAGCACATCCCTCCCATGCCCAGAGGTGGCCCGGATTTTGCCTGGGGTGTGCGCGCGTACTCCCCCTTGGTGCGTTCTTTTCGCCTTTTAGCACACTATGTGGCGACGCATCCCGAATGGAGCCACATCCGTGCCTGGCATGGAGAGTCTTCGTTCCTGCCTAAAGGCATCGGCGTGCCAGAATTTTTCTCCAGGCTAGGCTTTGACGTCGTGCGTCAGGAGAACCCAACGAGTTTTCTGCACAGGTTCGTGGATTTCTGGGAGAACTTTTACTGGTGGATGCTTGCCTGGACGTTCAATCCTGCCAGCCTCAAACGCAAAGAGTTGCTCAAGATGGAACGGTGGGAGGTTTGGCTTTCCGCAGCCAAACTGCAGGAAAAGTACGGGGATCGGCACAAGGCATAGGCAAGGGCTGGACTGTCAGTCCAGCCCTTGCAGTGCAATAGGGATTACGCTTCGCCCTCGCTGTCGCTCGTTGCTTTTGCAGGACGAGCGCGATGGCGGTAGATCAGCAGAGCACTACAGAGAATGATGGAAGCAATGGCAATCCATTGCGCAGTAGCGACTCCCGCGATTTTCCAGGCGTCAGGGCGCTGGAATTCGACAAAGAAGCGCAGCAGGGGATAGAGGATGCCATAGCACAGGATCAAATCGCCATCTTTCAGGCGGTCGGCGTAGCGGCGCGAAATGTACGTGATGAGGGCAAAGTTCACCAGATTGCCCAGGGACTCGTAGAGAAATGTAGGATGAAAGCGTGTAGTCAAAGGATACTTGGTCAGGTCGGTGAAGGGCGGGATGCGGTGCGCGGCATCAATGGTAATGCCCCAGGGCAAGGTGGTGGGATAGCCGTACAATTCTTGGTTGAGGTAGTTGCCCCAGCGCGCAATGGCTTGGGCAAGGAACAGCCCAGGTGTGGCGATATCCGCCCAGCGGCCAAAGTTGAGGTGGTAGCGGCGGGTGTAGATCCAAACAGCTAGGGCTCCACCAGCCACTGCCCCGTAAATGGCCAGCCCACCATGGCGCGTATTGAAGATTTCCATGGGGTACTGGCGGTAGTAATCCAGACTGGAGATGACGTGATACAAACGCGCCCCGATCATACCCAGGATGAGGCACAGTAAGAGTGCGTTCCAGACGTGCTCTGGATTCTCCCCGCGCCGTTTGGCTTCGCGTTCAGCTAAGAACGCAGCCACCATAGCACTGACCACAATCAGAATGCCATACCAGGCAATGGCAATAGGGCCTATGCGAAAAGCAATTCTCGGACCACCTGTTTCACCCAATTTTATCCCTCCTTGTTAGTCATTTGGTCATTGGCCATGTAGTTATTGGTTATTGGATTTGGACAAAGTCTCCATTTTTCACCTGGAAAATATAGATGCGCTGCTCTGTCAGGTCTCCCGCCGCGTCATAGCGGATGTGCCCAACCAGGCTCGGGAAGTCCAGGTTACGGATAGCCTCGGCTACTTGGCGCGCCTCGAATGTGCCTGCTTTCTTGACTCCTTCACTGATCACTTCTAAGGCGCTATAACCAGGAATGCTGTAGGTGCCCGGGTTTCTCGCTTCCAGTTCTTGATATTCCGTCCACCATTTCTTATCAGCGACCAATTTTGGGTCAGGAGTGATGCCACTTACATACGCCCCCTCGGCTGCGGGCCCAGCACCGTCAATGAATTCGTATAGGAAACAACCATCACTAGCCATGAAGGGAACGGTCACGCCAGCTTCGCGTAGTTCGGGCAGGAGCACATAGCCTTCAGTCTCGTAGCCGGCCAAGAAAATGGCATCGGGTTGCAAGGCTTTGATCTGTTCTATTGCTTTCATTTGTGTTGGGGCTGCTTCTGGTATTTCGATGACCGCGGCAGGTTCCACGCCCAATCCTTTCAATGCTGTGACCAACTCATCGCGCAAGCCACGCCCATATTCGTTATTGGCGTGCACTACTGCGATGCGCCTTGCCCCCAGCTTTTCCACCAGGAAGCGCGCATCTGCAGGTCCTTGCGCGGCATCAGTAGCGTTCACGCGGAAAAAATTCGTGTATCCCTTGCGCGTGAGACTGACGTCGCTGGCGGTAGGGGTAACCACGACCAGCGGCAGATCCTTGTAAATCTCCATTGCTGCCAGCGTTTGTCCGCTGTTGTAGTGGCCGACGATGCCGATAACTCTTTCACCGCCTTGCACGGCAGCCCGAATTTCCTCTGCCACCTGTACTGCGACTTCGGAATCAGCCTCATCATCCATTGCCACCACCTTGACCTTGTAGCCGAGCAATCCCCCAGAGGAGTTGATCCGCTCTGCCATGAGGCGCACACCGCCCACGACCGTCTGGCCGCCATCAGCCTGCCACCCAGAGAGTGGCGCAGCGACATAGACCATAACCTCCTCCTTTGGTTGAGGTGGCGTTTTGCAGCTAACAAGTCCCAGCAGGCCAACCAGCAGTAGTAATATTATGTCTTGTTTTATCCTTTGATGTGCAAAATAGGCTTTTTTCACGTATCAAAAACCTCCCGCATCAATGCACGCCACAATTTATTATGTTATCTTACGGCAGAAGTGCCATATACCTCATCCAGCGTCTCTTGCAAGGCTTGTAGCGCCGCTACTTGATCTGCGATGCTTTCGCGCAGCCGTTGTGCCCGTCCGGAATCGATGTCTTTGGAGCCGATAAGCAGCAGTTGCGAGTAAACTGTACCTAAGGCGGTCAGGGTTGTCTCCAATTGGTACTCTGCTTTCTCCATCATGTTCTGCAATTTCTCCAGGTTGGTAAGCTGCTCCTGCTTCCCGGCGATCGCCTGACACAATTCCTGACGGACGGCTTCGTCATCCTCGCGCTGCAAGCGGGCTTGCAGCTCGGCAATCTCGCGCGGCAGGTCGCGCCGATCCTGGTGCAATATTTCATCGTTCTGATACGAGTCTACCC
>JBMFPM010000126.1:0-6298 GCA_049969135.1 Anaerolineae bacterium | reverse complement strand
ATCTCCTCCAGTACTTCCCAAACCTCGGGCGCTTCTTTTTCGATCAAGCGCTTGGCCCCTTTGATGTTGATGGCATGGTTGTATTCCACCAGCTTCTGCATGACAAATGGGCGGAACAATTCCAATGCCATGCGTTTGGGTAAGCCACACTGATGTAATTTCAACTCAGGGCCAACAACGATGACCGAACGTCCTGAATAGTCTACCCTCTTGCCCAGCAAGTTGCGGCGGAAGCGGCCCTGTTTGCCTTTCAGCATATCGGAGAGCGATTTGAGCTGCCGGCTTCCGCGCAGGGATATAGCCTTGCCGCGCCTGCTGTTATCAATCAACGAATCAACCGCTTCCTGAAGCATGCGCATTTCATTGCGCACAATCACTTCCGGAGCCTGAAGCTTGATTAGGTGCTTGAGGCGATTGTTGCGGTTTACCACACGGCGATACAGATCATTCAGATCACTGGTAGCGAAACGCCCTCCATCCAATTGCACCATAGGGCGCAAATCGGGAGGTATCACAGGCAGAACGGTCAGGATCATCCACTCTGGACGGTTGCCGGATTGGCGCAAAGCCTCAACAACGCGCAGCCGCTTGGCTGCTTTCTTGCGCCTCTGCTTTGATTTCGATAAGGAAATTTCCTGGCGCAGTTTGAGCGCGAGGGCTTCCAGATCAATAGACTTGACAATCTCGTAAATGGCTTGTGCGCCCATACCGGCCTTGAAAACCTTGGGCCACTTTTCTTCCAGCTCCCGATGACGGCTCTCATTGATCAACTGCCGCACACGCAGGCTGCACAGCTCCATACGCTGCTCTTCGATGCGCTTTTCAATCTCTTCAAGCTGACTGGCGATTTCTTTTTCTAGTTCCTCGCGCTTGTCAGCGATCATCTGCTGCAAATAATCCTGTCGCGCTTCGATAGGAGCCAGTGCCTCCGCCTTTTCTGCCTGAATTGTTGCCTCGACTTCGCCGAGCTTTTCCTCAACCAGTTGGTTCAAGCGCGAGTAGGCATCTCTGGTAACCAGTTCGCCCTGGGCAACGATGGTAATATTCCCAACCGGGAAAACCAAGTCCACCGGGGCTGTCTGCTCCTTGTACAGGTCCAACTGCTTTTGCAGCGCGGCTGCCTGGTTCATTAGCTCGTTCGTAGCAGAGGTCAGCTTTTCTTCGAATTCTGCTTTCAGGCGTTCTTGCTGCTCTTTGAGCTGCTGCAGTTCATCCGCCAATTGCGCTTCCAGCGCTTGAACCCGCTCTTCAATGGTCTGATTCAGTCGTGCTTTCTCTCGGTTAAGCTCTTCGTCCAGACGCCGCAATGCCTTTTGGCGGGCATCTTCGTCAATTTCCGTAATGATGTACTGCGCGAAGTACAGCACACGGTCTAGATTACGCTGAGAGATATTGAGGAGCACACCCAGATAACTAGGAGAGCGACGGGTGTACCAGATATGAGCAATAGGAGCCGCAAGTTCAATGTGGCCCATTCGCTCTCTGCGCACCCTCGAATGAGTGACTTCCACACCGCACTTTTCACAGACAATGCCCTTGTAGCGGATTTTCTTGTATTTCCCGCAATAGCATTGCCAATCTTTGGTGGGTCCAAAGATTGCCTCACAAAAGAGGCCATCTTTCTCGGGCCGCAAGCGGCGATAGTTAATAGTTTCTGGTTTGGTTACTTCGCCGTACGACCATTCGCGAATCTGTTCTGGAGATGCCAAACTAATCCGAACCGCATCAATATCCTTGATTTCCAACGGATTCCTCCTACTCTATCTCCTGCTCTTTCAGCAGGGGGTCAATAAGCGACAATCAGCAACCTGGCAGCAAAAAATCTCGGTATCTTTCCCGGTCAACATGTTGAGGGATGGAAGCCGAGACCTTTCTCGTTGTTATTTTGGGGTAGCAAAACCATGCCAGGTGAATCCCTGGGCCGACATTTTCAACAGCAATAATACACATCACTTTCCAGGGATCCTCTCAAGATTATTAGCCAATTTGTATAATATACATCAATTTTCATTTTTCGTCAAATTTTGCTGACCCAGCAAATTAGCTCTCCAATCCTCTTGGAGAATTTGAACAATTATCCCGTCCGTGTTATACTGAGACCAACAATGAAACGGGAGGAAATTGCATGCGACCTGACGGCCGAGCGAATGACCAACTGCGGCCGGTAGTCATCACTCCTCGCTACTTGGATCACAACCCGGCTTCTGTGCTGGTGCGCATGGGCAAGACCTGGGTATTATGCGTGGCTTCCGTAGCTGAAGAGGTCCCCCTTTGGCTGAAGGATCAGGCACAGGGCTGGGTAACTGCTGAATATGGTTTGTTACCAGCCTCTACGCATACGCGGACACCCCGCGAAACTGCGCTGACTGGAGCAAGAGGGCGAACGCTGGAGATTCAGCGCATGATCGGCCGCTCGCTACGCGCATCCTTGGACCTGCGCAAACTGGGACAACGCACGATCACAGTAGACTGCGACGTGATCCAGGCGGATGGGGGCACACGTACGGCTGCGGTAACTGGCGGTTACGTGGCGTTAGCTCTGGCGGTGAATGCCCTTGTGCAATCAGGCGCGGTGCACCGCAGCATCTGGCGTGCCCCGGTAGCTGCGGTCAGCGTGGGTGTGGTGCAGGGGGAACCCATGCTTGACCTCTGCTACGAAGAGGATTCGCAGGCGGAGGTGGATTTCAACGTGGTCATGACCGCACGTAGTCAGTTCGTCGAGATACAGGGAACCGCAGAGGGGCAACCCTTTGACCGCGCTGTGATGGATGTGTTACTGAACCTGGCTGAAAAGGGCATTAAAGAGCTTCTACAGTTGCAGAAGCAAGCCCTAGCTAGTTGACCCGTGCAGCACAAACGAGAATAAAGATAAAGAAAGGAGACAGACAACGATGAACCGTGAAGATGCCTGGAAACTGCTGACTGAATTCACGAAAAACCCAAGTCTAATTAAACATGCCCTGGCAGTAGAAGCTGCCATGAGATCGTATGCGCGCAAATTTGGTGAGGATGAGGAAAAATGGGGCATCGTCGGGCTGATCCACGACTTTGATTATGAGAAATTTCCTACTATGCCACCCCACGCCGCAGAAGGAGCCAAGATCCTGCGCGAACGCGGCTGGCCCGAAGAGATCGCCCATGCGGTTGAATCCCATGCGGATTACCTGGGCATCCCGCGGGAGACCCGCATGGAGAAAGCGCTGTATGCAGTGGATGAGCTGACAGGTTTGATTACCGCAGTTGCCTTGGTGCGTCCCACAAAAGACATCCGTGACATCACCGAAATCAAATCGGTCAAGAGCAAGTTCAAGGACAAGGCTTTTGCTGCCGGGGTCAGCCGCGAAGACATCGTGCGCGGTGCAGAAGCACTCGGAGTAGACCTGTGGAATGAGCACGTGCCACTCGTGCTGGAGGCGATGAAAGGCATTGCAGAAGAACTGGGTTTGGCTGGTCAAGGAAATCGCTGAGAGAATAAAAGCCTCGTGGCACCATTTAGTGCTCGTCGGTTTTGCTCTCGGTATTTTTGGCGCAACAGCTTGGCTGCTATTGCCATGGCAGAGCCAAAGTGAGCCAACGGCGTTCTTTGTCCCTTCTGCTACGGCGACACGCACCAGGGTGAATGTGGAACGAAAACCAACGCCCACGCCATTCATCCCGACTGCTACGCCTGAGCCTGTCATCCACGTGGTGCAAGCAGGTGAAGTGTTGGGCATGATCGCTGAGGAATACGACACTACCATCGAGGCTATTATGGAGGCCAATGGCTTGAAAGATGCCCACCTGATTAGCATTGGTCAGAAGCTGATCATCGCTGGTGCAAAGCGCACTCCCGTCCGTCCAGAATCCTCCACCCCCACTCCGACTGCCACTCCAACCTCTGCATTTCCTTACCCAGCGCCTATCCCTCTTGAGCCGCGCGATGGTGCCGAATTCCATGGGCGCGAGGCGCGTATCGTCCTGCAGTGGGCTTCCGTTGCGACACTAAAGGATAGCGAGTGGTACGAGGTCAGAATCTGGTCAGAGGATCCAGATAATGCATCCCGTTTCTGGACCAAAGCTTCGAGCTGGACAGTACCTATTTCGCTGCGCCCTGAGCACAGGAGAACGCAGTATTGCTGGAGCGTGCGCGTGGTAAACCGCAGCCGCAGCATCATCCCGCTCAGCCCTGTGGAGCCCGCACGCTGCTTTTATTGGTATTTGTAGTAACCAATAGGGGCGCGATTGAGCTCGCGCCCCTATGATGGTAACATGTCAAATCTGTTTACGACCGTGGGGACGAATAATCATTCGCCCCCATACCTAATGCCCCGTAGGTAGGCAAAGCGCTATTGATAGCTTTGCCACTTGCTCTCCAGGTCCGGGCTTTGCAGCGTCTCTATAAGGTACTCTGCGTACTCTGCTCCTGTTGCTCCGCCTGGCCGGCCGGTAACTTGGACTTTGCGTTCGAACTGGGAGCAAATGTCCAATGCCATGTCCAATTGCCGCGCCTTCTCCACGAACCCAATGTGGTTGAGCAGCATGGCTGCTGCCTTGATAATGCTGGACGGGTCGGCATATTGCGCGCGGCCCTCTTCTACCATGCGCGGAGCAGTGCCGTGGATGGCTTCGAACATGGCATAGCGTTTGCCGATATTGGCGCTGCCCGCCGTGCCCACGCCACCCTGAATTTGCGCCGCCTCATCGGTGATGATATCGCCATAGAGATTGGGCAGCACGATGACACGGAATTCGGAGCGCCGGCTGGGGTCTAGCAACTTGGCGGTCATGATGTCAATGAACCAATCGTCCCACTCAATACCCGGATAGTCCTTCGCCACCTCCGCAGCGACTTGGAGGAATTTCCCATCCGTGGTCTTGACTACATTGGCTTTTGTTACAACGGTCACTTTCTTGATATTGTTCTTTTTAGCGTACTCAAAAGCCAACCGGATAATGCGGTCCGAGCCCTGCGTGGTGATAACTTTGAAGTCAATTGCCAGGTCATCGGTAACATTGATGCCTTTGCTGCCTAGCACATAGACATCCTCGGTGTTCTCGCGGAAGAACATCCAGTCTATACCCTGGTCAGGTACGCGCACCGGGCGGACATTGGCAAACAAGTCCAACTCACGGCGCATAGCGACATTGGCGCTCTCGATATTTGGCCAAGGATCACCCTTTTTGGGTGTGGTGGTCGGGCCTTTCAGGATCACATGGCAAGCCTTGAGTTGTGCCAATACGTCATCCGGGATAGCCTTCATCTCCTTGGCTCTGTTCTCAATGGTCAAGCCCTCGATAGGCCGCAACTCCACCTTGCCATTTTTGATCTCGTCCTGCAGCAAGAAAGCCAGGATACGCTGGGCATGCTGACAGATGATTGGCCCAATGCCATCACCACCTGCAATGCCGATAATGATGGGCTTTACCTTGGAGTAATCCAGCCAGTCTTCGGCTGCCTTCATGCGTTCGACACGTTCCAGCTGCTCCACCAGGAGCTTCCCAAAATGCTCCTTTGCCCTCTCAATGGCCTCTGCTTTTTCCACCGCGATGTTTGACATAGTTATTTCACCTCCTCAGGTTTATCAGGCATCAAATACAAAATCTCATCCCAGGGTTGTCGGTACAACCTGGTCTTTAACCGTTTTTGATCCATCACATGGCCCATCAGCCCAATGCTCCTGCCCAGTACAAAGAGGGCATTGAGAGCACCGAGCGAAACAAATTCCTTGACCTGCTCTGGTGTGTAGCCAATGCTTCTCAGCATATCGCAGCACAGGATGCCAATGCAGCCATCCACATTGAGGATCAGGTTTTCTCGCTTGGCGGTCGTCAACTTCTCGACTTCCAGTGCATAATCGAGATAGGGGGTCATGGGGAAATGCTTCCGCGCGTACTCCTTTAATAGCTCGACGCGCTTGTCCGGGTTCCTCACTGACTTGATGCGGTGTCCAATGCCGGGGATATTGATGCCTTTGTTTTTCATGTCCTTCACCATGAAATCAGGGCTGTATCCAGCATCATGGTAGAAGGTGAAGTATTCGGCGGCATCATTGACTGCCCCGCCAAAGCGCGGTCCGATGGTGAGCAATCCACTAGCCAGTGCAGAGACCAAGTCCTTGCCAGCCCGCGCCGCAACAATGGCGTTATGCGCGCCAGACACCGCCGGGCCATGATCGGCAGTGATCAATACCACCATCTCCAAGAAGTTCGTCGCCCACTTAGGAAGCTTTTTCTTGAACCACAGCAAGCCGAGGACGCCACCCAACCCATAGTTCTGCTCAATCACCTCGCTAATGGTTACTCCGCAGTACTTGGGTTC
>JBMFPM010000125.1:4244-6331 GCA_049969135.1 Anaerolineae bacterium | reverse complement strand
GTGAACACCGATTGGTGCAAAGGATGCCACATCTGCGTGGAAGTGTGCCCAAAAGCAGTCTTGGAAGTGGATGAGACTGTTTTTCTGCGCGGATTCCACCCAGTACTGGTAGCCAGGCCAGAGGACTGCACGGTATGCCGCCAGTGCGAACTGCTGTGTCCAGACTTGGCGATCATGGTCGAAGAGTGAGTCAGATGCAAAATCAACAGCGCATAACCTACATCCCCAGTGTGTTAAAACCCGGCCGCTATTTCATGCAAGGAGACGAGGCCTGCGCTGAAGGAGCCATTGCTGCCGGATGCAACTATTACGCAGGATATCCTATCACACCAGCCAGTGAGATCATGGAGCACATCTGCCGGCGTTTTACGCAGTTGCCCGGCCGAGTCTTTATTCAAATGGAGGATGAGATTGGCTCCATTGCCTCTGTTCTTGGTGCATCCTGGGCTGGGTCACGGGCAATGACCGCAACTTCTGGGCCAGGTTTCAGCTTGATGCTCGAGAATATTGGCTATGCCCTCATCACCGAAACGCCTTGCGTAGTAGTGAATGTACAGCGAGCGGGCCCCGGCACCGGACAGGCTACCCGCCCAGCCCAAGGTGATGTCATGCAAGCCCGTTGGGGTGCGCACGGCGACTATGAGATCATTGTCCTCTCGCCATGGTCCGTGCAAGAAGCTTATGACGAGGCAATCCGCGCTTTCAATCTGGCTGACCGCTTCCGTGTGCCGGTCATCCTCTTGATGGATGAAGGCGTGGGCCACCTACGTGAGAACATGACCGTGCCGGCCGAGACACCCATTTACCAGCGCTGGAAAGATCCATCGCTTCCGCCCTTTGGCGAGGCTGAGGTACCACCCATGCCCGCCTTTGGCGAAGGAGCCAGATTGCTCGTTACCGGTTCCACTCACGACGCCTGGGGATACCGCCGTACCTCGAGCCCTGAAGCCCAGCGGCTACTAATAGAGCGGCTGGTCAGCAAGATCTTGAACCATCGTGACGAGATTCAGCGGATGTATACGTATTACTGCGACGAGGGCATCTTGGATGTGCTGCTCATCGCTTATGGCTTCACCGCACGCAGCACCCTGGGAGCAGTAAGATTAGCGAGAGAAACCGGAATGAAAGCAGGGCTATTGCGCCTGACCACTTTATGGCCCTTCCCTGAGGACGCGGTTAGGGAACTCGGCACACAAGCCCGCCACGTTATCGTGCCCGAAATGAACCGCGGGCAAATGTTGCGAGAGGTACAGAGAGTGGTACCGCACGCGGTTGGCTATCACCGCACCGATGGCGAGGTGATCACAGCACCCGAACTATGGGCTGCAATGCAACGCATCCTGTGCTCGGACAAGCAACCTGCCGCCGAGAGGAAGGACCAAGCCCTATGAAAAAAGGGACTACTGCTTCAATCGTGAAATACATCCGCCCGCGAACTTTCCCCACTCCCTTCTGCGCTGGGTGCGGACACGGCATCCTGCTGGGAGCTATCCTGCGTGCAATAGATGAACTGGAACTGGATTTCTCACGGATGCTCTTTGTCTCGGGCATTGGCTGCGCCGGTTGGATTCCCAGCCCACACTATAACACGGACACCTTGCATGTAACCCATGGCCGCCCGGTGGCCTTTGCCACCGGGGCAAAATTGTTCAACCCCCAACTCAACGTCGTTGTCATCGGCGGGGATGGCGACATCGCTTCCATCGGCGGCAACCACCTCATCCACGCAGCACGGCGCAACGTGGATATCACCGTGATCTGTTCCAACAACCTCATTTATGGTATGACCGGCGGTCAGGTCACGCCCACGACGCCACGTGGTGCCCGCACCCAGACCACACCTGCCGGCAACCCCGAGCCACCTTTCGACCTGGCGCGCCTGGTGGCAGCAGCAGGGGCAACTTACGTCGCCCGCTACTCCGTCTGGCATGTACGAC
The DNA here is from genome assembly GCA_049969135.1 of Anaerolineae bacterium. Taxonomy (GTDB): domain Bacteria; phylum Chloroflexota; class Anaerolineae; order UBA2200; family UBA2200; genus JACIWX01. The sequence goes on along the minus strand of JBMFPM010000125.1, from coordinate 4,394 downwards.
CCTTGATTGCCTCTATCAAGAAAGCCCTGCAACACACCGGCTTTGCCTTCATCGAAGTGCTCAGCACCTGCCCCACCCAGTACGGCCGCCGCAACGAAAACCCAACAGCCATCGGCATGCTGCACGCACTGCAGGGGAACTGCGTGACGA
>JBMFPM010000125.1:0-4234 GCA_049969135.1 Anaerolineae bacterium | reverse complement strand
ATTGAGCCCGCAAGAATTAGCTGGCAAGACGATTATCGGCGAGTTTGTAGGATAGCGTCCGCTATCTTGCGGCTGAATATAGTGTTGTTATCTGCGGACGAAAGAATTTAGCTATCTATCTTAAAATTTGCGTTTTCGGCGAATCCTGGCTATAGTAATAATGCAACATACATCTGACACGAATCAAGGAGGTTCTCATGGCAAGAAATGCCCCACTAAGAATCGTTGCTGCATGCGGCTTGGGAACCGGCACAGCACTTTTTCTTAAGATGACCGTTGATGATATTCTCAAGAAAGCTAATGTGGACGCTATCGTTGAAACTGCTGATGCCTCCATCGCACAGGCTGTTTCTGCCGACATCGTGGTTACCGCTCAGGACCTGGTAGAATTAGTGCGACGCAACCCCAGAGTGAAGGAAATCGTTGAGATTACCAACTATGGCAATCTACCCGAAATCCGAGAAAAACTCCTTAATGCCGTAAAGCGCTTGGAGCAGTCATAGCATGGGATTGGATTTTCTCAGCGCGTTGGAAAATCGGATTCGGCTTGTAGAAACTGTCCCTACCTGGCAAGAAGCTGTTAAGCTGGGAGGACAAATGCTTGTGGAGCATGGCATCGCCAATCCAGAATACGCCGATAGAATGATCGCAGTGTGTGAGGAACTAGGCCCATATATTGCCATTGCTCCAGGCATTGCGATCCCCCATGCCCGGCCTGAAGATGGCGCAAAGCGCTTTGGGTTATCCCTTCTTGTCGTGAAGCAGGGAGTGAAATTTGGTTCTCATAACGATCCTGTGTACCTTGTCTTGTCCTTTGCTACTCCCGATAAAGAATCTCATCTCGAATTTTTGCGCCAATTAGCCACCCTGTTGCAGGACTCTGAGGACATAGCCCAGGCAATCGCAACGAAGCAGACCCCAGAGCAAGTGCGTTTGTACTTGCAACAGGTGATTACATCACAGGATAGCGAAAGGAGGTGATGCGCCCCAAAATAGCTAAGGTGTCTATTGGCTTATCGCAGTAAGTCAGGAAGACAAAAAATCATAATAATTGCAAAAGGAGGCAAATTATGGCGATCGTGAGTTTTCTTCAAAAATTCATGCAAGAGCCAGCGCTGTTCCTCGGCATCATCGCCATGGCTGGTTTCCTCATCTTGCGTGAGCGTATCGAGAGAACTATCGCAGGCACACTGCGCACAGCCCTTGGTCTCTTGATCCTGAGCAGCGGTGTGAATCTGATGGTGCAGGCGTTGCTCCCGTTGGGAGACCTCGCCGGGAAAACGCTGGGCCTGCCACCTCTCAAGATTGACATTGGCACCAGCAAGATCATCGCCGAATTTGGCACTCAAATTGGCTTGGTCATGCTCTTTGCATTCCTCATCAATGTATTTCTAGCCCGTATCACCAAACTTAAATACATTTACCTGACCGGCCACCTGATCTTCTGGAACGCTGTGATCTTTGTCTCAGCCTTCAGGTACCTCTTGGGACTGGAGGGGGTTGCTTTGCTGGTCGTGACCAGCATTTTTGTCGGGCTATACCAGACCTTGCAGCCGTGGTACACCAGCAAGTTTGACCTCTTTGTGAACGAGAACGCTGGATTTGTGCTGGGGCACTCGGCTTCTATTCCGGTACTGGTCACTTCACTGCTCGCCCGGCTGTTTTCCGCGAATGGTACCAAGAAGGCAAGGAGTATGGAGGAGATCCAGTTCCCCAGAGCACTGGGTTGGCTACGTGAACCGATGCTCATGATGGCGGCTACGTTCCTCATCATCTACATCCTCATGGCATTGGCGAATGTGCCCTTCGTCACGGAAAAGGCCACTGCCGCCGGTAAAGACCCCGCTATTTGGGTTATCCTCCAGGCCCTCACTTTTGCTGCCGGCTTTGCGATCTTGATGGTGGGTGTGCGCATGATCATCGCCGAGCTCATTCCGTCCTTCAAAGGCATTGCGGAGAAAATCGTTCCCGGCGCCATACCCGCTCTGGATTGCCCGCTGTTCTTCCCTTACGGTCAGGTCTCCATGGCCTATGGCGGCCTGATCGGTATGTTGTCCATGATGCTGGTGTCCATCATTTTCGCCGGCTTCAAGTATCCCTACTTTATCTTCGCCCCAACCATGTCTGCTTGGTTCCACGGCGCAACCGCTGCCGTATATGGAAACAAGTACTGGGGTATCCCTGGCGCCATTTTAGGGGGAGCAGTTGCGGGCATCCTGATGGGCCTCGGTCAGGCAGCAATGTGGCCATTTATTGGCTTTGCCATCGGCGACTTCTTTAGCTGGGCCTCCGATACAGATTATGTGATCTGGCCGCTGCTGATTGCTGTGGTCTCGCGCATCCTGGGCAGATAGTCTCTTGAGCATCTGCCCTAGGGCAGCATCATTACAGGCCCGCAGGGCATACATATAGGGCGGTCTGCTACTTGCAGCACCGCCCTATATTTGTTTCTCACCTAGCAGAAGCATACCCAATGCCACAAACAACCCTACTCAGCGAGATACTGCTTGCGTGCGTATTCCAGAACCTCCACAATTCGGTTAACAAGCGCGCGGAATATTGCCTCGCCCTTCTCCCGCGTAGCTACCGTGGCGTCTCCAAGCACTCCGGTCTTGGTAATCTCATCCCAGCGCACCGGACGGTGTGCAAAATCAGGAGGTAATTGCGGTTCGTCATGAATTGCGCGATCCATGTGCACAAGTTCGGGTTGCACATAAAGGAGCAACGAAGTCTCGATCTCATCGGCATGAAAATAGCCCCCGGGTAGAGGCCGGGAAACGCAAACTCGCGCCGCTGCCTCTGCCAGTCCGGGATAAGAAAAAGCATAGGTGATAAGACTTTCAATGGGAGAAAGCCGCCGTGCCGCTGCCTGAATGGCTGTCATGTTACCTAGATGGCCATTGATGATTGCAAAGATCACGGCGCCCTGCCGATGCAGGCTGGTGCCAATCTCGAAGATAAGGTTTGCCAATGTTTCATTGGAGATGTTCAGCGAACCAGGAAAGTGTTCCAAGGACCAGACCTGCCCGTAGGGCAGCAGGGGGAGTATCACTCCGCCGGTGCGCTTTGCTACCTCCTCCGCAATCTTCACAGCCAGAAAGTTATCTGTCCCTGTAGGAAGATGGGGGCCATGGAATTCGATCGCTCCAATGGGCAGAATGGCTATCTTGCTTTTCTGCAACATTGCGCGAAACTCTTCCCCGGTCCATTGATCCATGCACACTACATTCATCCCTTCTGCTCCTTAAAAGATAGGTAACGACGAGGATTTTCAACTAGAAATTTGTCCACCAATCGCCATCCGTCAAAGCCCGCTTCTGTCGCTTCTTCGATAAAGCGGGGCACCCATTTTCTCAACATCCAGTCCAGGCCAAGGCCATAACCATAGGAACGGAAATAAGATTTCCGCGCCGTGTCACATCCGAGGAGAACCTGGTCTTCATAACCCCGTTTGACCAGCTCAAGGATGCACGCAATGCGCGTGGATTCGGGATAATACTTGACTTTGCCTAGCCCATCGAAACAGAGAAAAGCGCCTTTCTCCGCAAGCTTCCGGTACATGTACGGATCGGGGTTACGATCCATGTGGCCAAAGCTAACCCGCGTTAAATCTACTCCCACCTGGAGCAAAAGCTCAGCCTGTTCCAGCGCCATAGTCCCGTTCTCCGTATGCGCATGAAGCGGAGCTCCGGTGGCAAGATGCGCTTTTGCTACAGCCCGTAGCACTTTCTCCTCCAGAGGGGAAATACTGTTGTAGCCAGTTCCGAACTTGAGCTGACCTGCTTTGCAACCCGTATCTCCGATGCCTTTCTCGACTTCAGAGATAAACAACTTGGCTAGGTCTTCTTCGCTTGTTTGGTCAATCCACTCGGCAAACGTCCTTTCGGTGCCAGGCATTTTCGCTGACCACAGAAATCCTTTGTTCAGGCCGGCCGTGACAACGATGTGAATGCCCGATCTTCTTGCAATTCCGGCTACCGCAGGGACATCCCGACCATAGTCAATGCACGTGGCATCAACAATCGCCGTACCACCCGCTGCTTTGAAATCCAGGACATCTTTCAAAGATTTTTCAGGGTCGTCGAGGATGAGATCGTCCTCACCTTTCTCCACCCAATATGGCGGCCGACATACGAGATGTTCATGGCTTGATGTGATCCCCAGCTCTCCTGGTGCTATATCGCGTAACATTGTGCGAATGAATGGCATGTAACTCCCTCCGCAACGCTCAAAA
>JBMFPM010000124.1:0-6374 GCA_049969135.1 Anaerolineae bacterium | reverse complement strand
TGCTCAGGATCGTGGTCAGGAACCTGGTGAGCAATGCCATCAAGTTCAGTTACAATGGGGGGCATGTGCGCATTCGCGTGTGGAGGGAAGGCAATGCCCTGCAGTTTTCTGTCCAGGATGAAGGCATCGGCATTCCCCAAGAAGCCATCCCCCATTTGTTTACCAAGTTCTTCCGCGTGCCATCGGCGAGCGCTACCGGTGCGCAGGGCACTGGCTTGGGCTTGGCATTGGCGAAAGAAGCTGTGCTAGCGCATGGTGGCCGTATTGGTGTAGAGAGCGCCCTGGGGAAAGGGAGCTGTTTTACCGTTATGCTCCCGCTGACGGATGAGTCTGGAGAAGGCCAGTGGCAAGATGTGCCCGAAACCAGTGCAGCATTCAACCGTCATCAAGTTATATAAGGATAATGTAAACAGCCACAGGAGAAGACCTGGCGGAGGTCTTGACATGGGCAACAAAAAGAAGTTATTGATCATTGAGGATGACGCTGACCTGGTGCGGGCACTGCAGCTTTATTTCTCGTCAAGCTACCGAGTGGTTACGGCAGCGAACGGGTTAGAGGGCTTGCAAGCCCTGTACAATGAGCGTCCTGATGTCGTGATCCTGGACATTGCTATGCCCAAGATGGATGGCTGGGAGGTTTGTCGCCGCATCCGCGAGCTCTCCGATGTGCCTATTGTGATCCTGACAGCCCGTGTGCAGGAGGATGAGCGCGTCCGAGGACTGAGGTTAGGCGCAGATGACTATGTGGTCAAGCCCTTCAGTCTGAAGGAACTGGAGGCACGGCTGGAAGCGGTGCTCCGACGAGCACAGGCGGCAAAGCCGATCAAAGAAGGGATTATCTTTGCCAATGAAGAGTTGGTCATTGATGCAGACCGTATGACCGTTACGCGCCAGGGCAAGCCACTGGATTTGACGCCCACAGAATTGCGCTTGCTCATCCTCCTGGCAGAGAACGAGGGGCGCGTGCTGACCCATCGGCAAATATTGGAAAATATCTGGGGTTCGGAATACAGCGACGAGTTGGACTATGTGAAGCTTTTCATTTACCGACTGCGCCGCAAACTCGAAGTTGACCCAGAACACCCGCGCTATATCCTCTCCGAGCGAGGGATTGGATATCGCTTTGTGAATCCGTTGGCATAGCACGGCTTTCTATGCTGCCTGGCATATGTTACCAATTCAACGGTTGGTTAAATAGCAGGTTTTCCTGAGCCCGCATGGCCTCCTTTTTGTCCCCTCTTTTTCAAGAGATAACCAGATTCGTTGTTGCCATGCGTCGCGCAAGTCTGGGTAGTAGTATCTGTAGGGTCGCTCCAGCTCAAGAAATTGGCCTATATTAACGAAATATTCACTCTGTATTCGCGCTTTACTCACTTTATTGCAGCAAAAACAAGTATGATGTAGCCTGCGCAGCAGGCCTGGCGTGGTGTTTAGTGTTCCCAGAAAATGGACAAAAGTGAGTCTTAAGCGTTTCTGTAGGCAATGTGATAGGATCTAGTTTCCTAAAAGGTGGTCATGATTATGGGCCTTGAATTCATAAGGAGGAAGACAATGGACAAACGGTTTCCCAGGGCAGTTTTGGCTAGTCTAATCCTTGTTGCTTTGCTGTTTGCGGTGGCGAGCAATTATGCCTCAGCGGGAGAACCGGGAATGAAGGCATGGGATCTGGACGCACCGCATGTGCCGGGACGGATCCTAGTCAAGTTCAAGAGCGGCGTGAAAGGTGAGCAGCGGTTACAGGTCCATGCTGAGCAGGGTGCCCATGTTGTTGCCGAGCTTCCTCGGCTGGCCGTGCAGGTGGTACAGGTGCCAGAAGAAAGGATGGCTGCTGCATTGGCCAGGTACCGTGCCAATCCTCGCGTAGCCTATGCAGAGCCAGACTATTTGGCTTATGGCGAATTTGTGCCCAATGATCCCTACTATGCATCCAACCAGTATGGGCCGCAGATTATCCAAGCAGATCGTGCCTGGGATGTCACGACGGGTAGTCCCAATGTCATAGTGGCCGTTGTTGATTCCGGGGCTGATTTTCTGCATCCGGATCTGCAGGGCAAGTTAATTGCGGGCTGGGATTTCATCAACAATGACCCAGACCCAACGGATGACCAGGGCCACGGCACGCATGTGGCGGGTATTGTGGGTGCAGTTACCAACAATGGAGAGGGCGTAGCAGGCATTGGTTACCAAACCCGTCTGCTGATAGTCAAAGTGTTGGACGCTTCCAATGCGGGTACCTACAGCGGCATCGCTCAGGGCATTGTCTACGCTGCAGATCAAGGTGCTTCCATCATCAACTTGAGTCTGGGGGGAACATCTTTCTCGCAGACCTTGTTGGATGCGGTGGAATATGCCTGGAGCCGTGGGGTGCTCTTGGTCGCTGCAGCGGGCAACTATGCGTCGAGCAATCCCTTCTATCCGGCTGCTTTTGAGCACGTGATGGGCGTGGCGGCAACAGATGCCAACGATAACCGCTGGAGCAGTTCGAACTACGGCACGTATATCTCGGTATCCGCACCAGGCGTAAATATCTACAGCACAAATTGGAACAGGACCACTGGGACAGGCTATGGTTATCGCACAGGCACCTCGATGGCTGCACCCCATGTGAGCGGGGTGGCGGCACTGTTGCTGGCGCAGGACCCCAGCCGCAACAATGCTCAACTGAGGAGTATCATCGAAAGCACCGCGGATGACCTGGGTGCGGCTGGCTGGGATGTTTACTATGGCTATGGGCGGGTGAACGCCTACCGTGCGGTTACGTATGGAGGAGTAAATCCTACACCAACCGCCACGCCTGAACCAACTTCAACCAGTACACCTACGCCCATCCCTACGGCAACGCTCGAACCAACTCCCACACCCACCCCTACACCGTACTTGCAACGGGTCAATTGCGGTGGCACAAGTTATACAGATAGTCAGGGGCAAGTGTGGGCGGCTGACCAAGCATGGAATGGTTCCTGGGGCTATATGAATGGGACGGCCAAATCATCCACGAATGCCGTGAATGGCACCATAGACGATGCACTCTACCAAAGCTGGCGCGAAAACCCGGTTGAGTACCGCTTTGCAGTGCCTAATGGCACCTATAAGGTTACCCTACGCTTTGCCGAATTTGAGGTCTCGAAAGCGAACGACCGGGTGATGCGTATCACAATTGAGGGAGTGGTGGTCGAGGGGCGCCTCAGCATCTATAGCTTGGTAGGCAGATATACTGCCTTGGACAGACAGTACCAGGTTACGGTCAGCGATGGGGTATTGAATATCGCCTTTGCCAAGGATGGCGGGAAGAAGAACCCAGTGGTCTCGGCCATAGAGGTACGGCAATAGCCTTATCTCAACTCTACTTTGCTTGGAACCTGGAGAGTGCATACGGTAGCAACTTGATTCAGACACAAATACAGAGCAGTGCGAAACTTTCCATTTCCTCTCGCGAACGGAGCATCCGGCAAGTCCTACGCCGGATGCTCCGTTCTGTTGAAAAGGCTTCTATTTCCAGCCGGATGGCCTGATTTCTTCCCTTACAACGGGTCCTCTGTACCTCTTGGATAAAAAATATACACTCTATTTCTACTGCGTAGATACCTTTGTGTTACTCTTATCTGCTACACTGGAAAATGGATGAGGGTGCGTTGTCTTTGTGCATCCAAGTACACACTCGGCAAGATTGCTGGGTGAATACAAGAGGAGTAACGATGGGTTTTGCAAAAATGAGGACAATACTGGTTATATTGCTCACGCTGATTATTGTGGGAGCAGTTTTCCCTGCAGCGCAGCCGGCGGAAGCACAAACGCCCCCCATCACTATGGTCGGCTTGCCGGATACCGATCCCATGAGCGGGCGTTTTATCAATATTACGCGTGGGATGGATAGCTTGGGCGATGTAGGGATAGAGCAAAATACGGTAAACATTTCCCTTGAGATCTCGCCAGCACTGAGCGAATTTGCGCTATGGTTCTTCGATGGCGATATGAGTGGGCTTTGGGATAGATGGGGCTCACCCCAACCATCCTCTCCAGGTGGTCAGGCTGATCCTTTTGATGATGTAGTATTCGAACTGTACCGTGATCCACAGGTGGTGGGCAACACGAACCCTGCGGACAAACTGGCTTCGCGGTCAGGTTTGTTCATGCCGGATGATGGTTGGTTCAGGACCGTAGTGAACCAAGATGCAGGCGCATTCAATGCTAACCGCGGTGCTTACTACTACCATCTAATCTGTAGGTGGGATATCACCAACGATTATGCTAATGAACAGAACAACTTTAAGGTGGCGGTTCAGGGTCGGCCGTTCCTGCGGGCAGGCAGTACCGTTGGCTTCGAGGGTTTTACGTGGAAGTACGAACAGAATTACAATGGTAATCCTACTGTACTGCCCCGCACGACTACGTACAATGGTACTTTTACTTTCTACTTCAATCTGCCTGAAGCAACGAACAGTGATGAGCTCGAATCAATCGACCTGTATGATGGGGATGCAGATTTGGCGAATGATGGCGACGATTTTAATTCGCCCTCTGCAGCATGTCGCGGGGCTGTCTACACTTGGCCTTACCCGGCGCCCTACACTGCTTGGCTCAATGTTTCCGCCAATCCAGGTTGCAACTTTCCACCGTTCGCCACATCGCCATGGGCGTTTGCTGAGGGAACCAATCCTGGATCCCCACCAGACGACACCTTTCTTCCGGCAGGCAACAATGTTATCATGCCACCTAATGTCTACTACACGCTCACAGGTCCCAACGCGATATGGACGGTGACGAACAGCAACCCCTCCGGGAACCAGGAATGGGAATTGTTCCGTATAGCCCTGGACAACACCTCTAGTCCGGACGTAGTAGTACCATCGCTGCCAGCGGGAGTGTATACTTGGCGGTGGGTAGGGTTAGACGCCTTGAACACCATATTCCTCCACGTTCAATATGAGCTATACCCAGACAATCCTCCACCGCCGCCACCGCCGCCAGGGACCGGCACGCCTGGCTATTGGAAGAACCATCCCGAGGCATGGCCGGTGGAGAGCATTACTATCGGCGGCGTGACCTATACCAAAGCGCAAGCCATTGCCCTTATGAAAGCCGACAAGGCCAAGGACAAGACATACACCATGTTCGCTGCCCTGGTCTGTGCCAAGCTCAACTTGATCCTCGGCAACGAATCCAGTTGCATTGCCCTTACTGTCCTTGCTGCCGATCAGTGGATGAAAAAATATGGGCCCGTGGGCAGCGGTGTCAAAGCCAGTTCACAGGCTTGGAAAGAGGGCGAGCCATTGTACCTGAAGTTGGACGATTACAATAACGGTCTACTTTGCGCACCCCACCGGGATTGAGGCGATAAAGCGACACGTGAGAGAGGGAGTCATCCGCCCTTGCTCCACATGTGATGGTTGATTTTTCCAAAGAACCTGCAGAGTGAGTCAGATGCTTTGCAGGTTTTTGTATGCTGTGAGATGTGCCGGGCGGGTGCGGGGCGGGATGGCTAAGTGAAGCCATGGTTGGCTCAGCTCCTACCCTACACGGACTGGTCCGCCCAAGGCATTTCGTGATAGCCCTTTATGCTCACGGTAGACCACAGCCTGCCATCCCCTAAGTGGGTTCTGATCCACCTAGAGTGGAAAACCTGCGCAGAGTCACGCGAGATACTTCGGCTTCGCCTACTCAGGACAATATTCTTTTGCTGGCGGCAGTATATGCGTTGTCCATTCGCTGATGGCTGATATCAAAAAGCTGTTCCCAGACTGAAGCTGCCCAGTCTCTGATGTTGTTTTGGAGACAATAGATTGCTGGAGTACAATGCATATTGAGTGAGGGCATGGCAACGCTTGAATCTAAAGTGACACTAGGCAAAGAAGTACTGTTTCGGGATCTCGGCGGTGAAGCAGTGTTCCTGAACTTGCAGACGGGAAAGTACTACGGCCTGGACGAGGTTAGCACGCGCATATGGGCGCTTCTGACGCAGTATGGTGAGGTCAAGCAGGTATGCGCTGCCCTGCTGGCGGAGTATGACGTGAACGAGGAGCGCCTCCAGGAGGATTTGCTGCATTTTATTGACGAATTGGTTTCCCATGGGCTTTTGCAGATTGATAAAGGGTAGGTGGAGCACGATACGCGCCTTTTCACTGCGCGACTGGTGGACATTGGGGCAGGCGTGGCTCTTGCTGCTCACCGTTGACCTGGGATTGCGCCTGCTGCCGTTTCGCTGGATGCAGAGGTTTGTCACCCTATCAATGAGGCGAGCAAGGGAGCAAGGGGAGGCTTCATTGGTGGTGATCCAGCGCACAGAGCGTGTGGTGAACCTAGCCGCGCAATATCATCTGTGCCCCATGCGCTGTCTGCCCCGGGCGCTGGTCCTGCAATGGCTGCTGGGCAGGCAG
>JBMFPM010000123.1:0-6404 GCA_049969135.1 Anaerolineae bacterium | reverse complement strand
GGCATTGGCGGCATGGGAGCCGCCTCTGCGGATTGTGAATTGCGGGCTGGGCTCCTATGCCCAGCATCAACGGCTGCAATCCGTTGACGGTGCCATACTTTTAAAAATGTCACCGCCCAAGCGCCTTGGCGAAGGTCAGCGCTGTCTTGACCACTTCGTAACCCTCACGCCGGTAGAACTTGTGGGCACGCTCGCGCACGATGTTCGTGCGCACGTGCATGGTAGAGCAGCCACGTTCTATCGCCCATGCTTCAGCCGCCTGCAGCAAGGCGTGGCCAATTCCCTGCCCGCGCCATCCATCGTCCACCACGAGCGCCGCGATCTCAGCCGCATCATCCATCAGGAAGGGGAAATAGACACCCACCTGAACAAACCCCACCACCTGCTCATCCACGACAGCCACGAACGCTTGGCTGCCCAGCGATGGCAGGAGCGCCAGCCGTCGCACCATCTGCTCAGGCTCTGAGGGATAACCCAACTGCGTGGCCAAATGCGCCAGCGCTTGAGCATCATTTGTAGTTGCGGGGCGAATGTGTAGGTTCATGATAGTCTATTTGGAGGGGCGCACAGAGGTGCGTTTTTTCACCTTGGCAATGATATCAAGCAGTTGCTCATAAGTACCTTTGCCACCAATTTTATCCCAGAACTCATCGCCAATGAGAACTTCAGCTTCTATGTCCATAATGCGAGCAGTAAACGGGTGAGTGTATGCTTCACGAGTAAGAAAAGGGTTATAAGGGAAAGCCAGATAAGCCTGCGGGTTCTGGTCAGCGTGCAAGGCAACGAAGGTTAGGATCTTTTTCTTTGACTCGGCTGCTATATCCAGGTTGGGCAATGGGGACTTGATTTCTGCGAAGAAAGGTCCATCTGCGAGGTCCTCAATAAACAAGTCTGCGGTGACCACAATTTCGCGTGGGTTTCCTTCTCGCGCCAGGAGCATTTCCTGTACTTCTTTCGCATGGTCTGGACAACGCTGATTGTTGCGCAGTTCGGTTACAATACGATCTATCGTATCGGCTACTCCACCAGGCACCAGGGCTCGAAATTCATGCTCCAGGTAGACTTTCTTGTAGTTTTCCTCGGCAATGATCCGCGCAAGCTTTGGGTAAAGGCTTTGTCCAAGGCTGGTAACGATTGATCGCTGTTGCTTAAAGGCGATAATCGCTTCATCACGAAAGAATAGGGAATGGAACGGGTAGGCTCTTTGTAAATCCTCAATGTTGTATTCGACCTGAGTCAGCCTGATGACGAGTTGTTCCAAGAGGTCAGCAATTTTCTGTGCCGTCTTGCGTTTCATCCAGTCCGTCTCCATATCAGGATAGATTCATAGAAATCGTTATTGCGTCTCCCTGTCCTTCGACTCACGTTGCGCTCTAATCTCTCTTCTAGAGCAAAGCCGAGTTGTTCAGGAAGACCGTTATATAGACCATAGCGATCATTAACGATGACGACAATAGTAGCTTGCGGTGTTAGACACTGCTGCAGATTTTGGAATACAGCAGCAATCTGCTCAATGTACTCTTTCCGTGCTTTTTGGGAGGTCCCTTTAGATGCGGAGCCGATTTCTTTTTCTGCGCGCCACGGCAAATCAAGCAACTCATAGGCATAGCGATGTTGCTCGTGGTAATCGATAATCCCCACATAAGGGGGAGAGGTGATCACAAGGTCAATACCCCGAGGGAAAATAACCTCTCTCGCATCTCCGCATATTACCTGTACCGATGCATCCTTGCGGATTGCATGGAATGCCTGAATGCGTTTCAAGGTGTCAAGGCTATAGCGTTTGAGAAACTCTAAGGCGTCATCTGTCGGCTGGCAAATGCGATTATGTTTAAAGCAATAATAAGGTTCTGTCTGCGGCTTTTTGGGCCAGTCCAGTTCATAATGGGGTACCAGTCGCGCTGAGCGGGCTGCCCGAGAGAGAATGACGCGCAACACATCTTGATAGAGATAATTCGGTATCAAGGAACGATAGTAGAGCAATTGGTACAGAGCACGCGGATGATACCATGCTTTGAGGTAAGCGCTCTCAGTCTCAAATTGCAAGTTGTAATCGGCGAACAAACCGCCACGCAGTTGAAGGTCGAGTTTAGTCAAGATATCCTTGATTTCGCGTTCCAACAAGGATATATTATACCGAGCAGTTTTTACACGGGTGAGAAGGCAATTGAATTCGGAGACATCACATCCTACAGAATCAATGCCAAGGGCAGTTGCTTCTACCAACGTTGTCCCCGAGCCGCAAAATGGATCACAGACTAATCTGGGGCGATACTTGCGCAGAAAGATCTCCGCCAGTTGGGGAATGAACTTGCCGAGGTATGGATGAAGTCTGTGAACGTGTTTTGTCCGCTCACGTTCGGGCAAATCCCGTTCGCGCCAATTCAGGTTGAGCGCGCTGAGCACAGTATCTGGCGTAATAGATGCAAAGTCTGTGAAGGGTTGTGACGTGTATATCGGACTGCTAGGCAATGCTTGTCCCTCTTTCATATGCTTCAAAAATCATAGAATGTCCTGGTATATTATAACGGACTTTGGTCGAGAAGGCCAAAGATAGCCCAGCTCATGTTGGCATAAGTTATCGCCGCTGTACGTTACCAGCGAATCGGAGCATAAAGAGACTGAAGGACGCCGGGATTTTCGGACAGACCCTGTGGCCTCAGCGGTCTCCGTGGTGAAACATCTTGCTTTTTGGTACTGAATGCGTGGTCTTATTGCAGAGAACACTGAACAATCACAATGAAAGAGGATGGGTGAATGAAATGGCCAGAAGGCGCCGGGGCTCCAGAGGCACACGAAAAAGGCATTCCTATGGATAGTGAATGACCACGATGGAGGCAGTGGTCGAGGCGCACAGACTTTCTGGAAGCTGCCCTAGGCTCGAACGAAAGCGTCTCCGCTCACCTATCGTTGGGATGACCACTAAATCATGGACATCTAATTTGCTTTTGATGTCTCGGGTGAGGTCCTTGCCCAAGGGAGCAATCTCGTACGGACGAGCAAAATGCTGTTGATCCAGGTTCTCTTTTATGCGAGTCGTGTAACGTGCGGCGGCGAGGATATGCAACGGCACGTTCAAGGCTCGTACGATAGCCAAGGTCATATCCAGGGTGAGCGCTATCCCGTTAGGGCTCAGCCGGTAGCCTGGGAGGATCAGCAGTACGCGTTTCACTGAGTAGATGGATGCGCTGATGCGCCCTACCAGGACAGGCATATGTGCCTCCCATACTACTTCATCCAACACAGTGCCGAAGATACTCTGTCGTAACGTTGGCCGGCCACGCCATCCCATGACAATTAGCGAGACATCGTACTCGAGCGCCGCATGGAGAATGCCTTTGGCGATTGAAGTGTCTACTCGGCGCAGGGGCTGCACCTGCGCAGGGCTATTGCCCAAGATTTGCGGGATGCGATCTAGCAATTGCTGTTGGAGCGCCAATCCTGGTACTCGTCCCCTCACCTCCTCAGCCACATGCAGTGGTAGCAGCACAGCGTTCTCGCTAGAAGCCAAGATGCTTGCCATAGTGAGCAGGTGCTCTTGGGTATGCGGATTGGCAATAGGCACCAAGATGCGGTCAAGGCGTTTTGCTTTTTCTTGGGGCACTTCAGCAGGGCTTAGAGCGGAGCCAAAGCGCTGCACCAGCACGGGTGAAGTGAGTGAAGTGCACATGATCATCAGGATCGCACCATTGAAGATAACAGAGGGGAAGAGGTTGAGCTCTACACCCACTAAGATAGCGGCTAGTGTAGCGGCTGCCTGAGCTTGCGAAAGTCCCCACATGGTGAGGAGTTCATCCTTCGAATAGTGAAAAATGCGCGCTGTGATCCATGCGGCAATGAATTTCGTTACATACAGGGTCGTGGTCAGGAGCACTCCCATGAACAATGTTTGCGCATTGGTAACAATTGCCAAGGGGTCTGTGAGCATGCCAATGTACATAAGGAAAATCGGGATGAAAAGAGATTCGCCCAGGAAGAGAACCTGGCTGATCACCGGGCGGCGCGGGGGCAGGGTTGAGTTGATGGCTAACCCAGCCAGGAATGCGCCTACAATGGCATGCATACCGATCCGTTCAGCGACCAAAGCAGCCACAAAGAGAGCCACCAGCACAAATTGAAACTCAATGGTTCGGCCTGAGAAACGGCGGAAGAAGGATTTGCCTACGCGAGGCATTCCTATCAGTATCAGCAGCGTGTAACCGATCATCAACACGATCAGCCAAAGGATAGAAGCCACAGAGGCGGGCGCATTCTGTGCCCCGGCAACAATTGCCAGTACCAGCAGCGAGCCTATATCGGTGAAAATGGTGGCTCCAATGGCTACAGAAACGGCTTCATTGGATACCACTCCCAATTGGGCGACGATGGGGAAAGCTACTAGCGTATGGGAAGCATAGATGGACCCCAGGAGTATTGCACTATCCCACCCCATTCTCATAAGGTGCCCTGTGAGAATGCCCGCTAGGAGGGGCACAGTAAAAGTGAACAATCCAAAGAGCATTGCCCTGTAGCGCACGCGACTGAATTGCTGCAGGTCAAGCTCTAAACCAGCACTGAACATTAGATAAACCAAGCCAATGGTGGCGAACAGATCGATGACGCGATCGGCTGCCAATAATCTCACCCCATGTGGGCCAATGAACATGCCCCAAAATCAGCCCCACAATCCCTGGCAAATGAAGGCGTTCTGAAAACAAGGGGGTAAGCAAGATCACCGCCATGATGGTGAGGAAGATACCCACAGGCTCTTTCACAAGCGGTTCGATTGGCATTGGTTGGCCTCTCCAGAACGGGATATTGTCTCTTGCGTCTAGAGCACTGTGCTAGATTATAGAATATACCGGCGAACTAGGCAACACGCTGGCGGAATTTGCCCCCACAGTGAACCATGCCCCATCATGGGCGCGCAACGCGGCTTGTCCCTTCATTCTTTATAGCCAAGCCCCAGGACATGAGTTCCTGCACTCGCGCGAGTGGAAGCATGAATTTTGCGTTTGCGCTCTGCCTTGCCCTGTGGGCGCACTGTCGCCTCGGCGAGCACGCGGAAGGTGCCCAGCGCATTCCTCGATTCGCACCACTCTGCCAGGGCAGCGTCCAATGTGGCGTACTCAGCCTGGCATTCGGCGAGCGCCTGCTCTCGTTGCACCTCGTGGTCCCAGAGCTCGATTGCCAGGTAGCGGCGCAGGTTCTTTGTATCGCGCAGCAGGGTGATGCCGCGAAAGCCCGCGCAGCGTGCGAACAGCTTGCCCCACGCGCCGCCTGAGCCGTACGCCAGCTCGAACTGCCCGCGCGCCTCCTCTTTGACGATATATTCGCAGATGATCTCCACCATAGTGTACCCTCCGCCTATAGCCAAAGGATAGCCAGAGACATGCTCCTGAGCACTGAACAATATTGCCGTCTAGCACCGCGGAAGCTGTGGCCAAGAGGCCGAGAAGTTTGGAGCGCAGCAGGTCCTGAACCTGCGGAAGCCCTCTTACTTATTTATCCAGAGCTCCCGCAGGCTCACAGCCCGCGGGAGGTTGGTCATGGCGATACCCTCTCACTCCTATTTGGGAGTCAGTTCATACCAGAAGTCAGCCAGATATCCTTGTGGATCTACTGCAAAGATCTGACTTACCACGACTGGCTTCCCATCTTGGCATTTCCACTCGTACACGGTTGCCCTTCCTGTCACATAAGCAGGGATGACATCCGCAGCGGGATTCTCTGTGCAGAATTGCTCCATCTCAGAAGTAGGCACTTGGGAGGTATCGGCTTTCTCCAGGCAAGGGAGATTCGCGCCGTAATGGCAAACCCACACCTTACCATCCATACAACGCCAGACGGCGTTCTTCTGGAATTCCGGCGGTGCATCTGCAGACACAATACCCTGTGCGACCATAGCTTGGATGACGCTATCCGGCATTGCAGGGCCGGTGTAGCGCGCATCGGGCGTGTCCATGGTTCCCACTGCAGCGCAATAGGCAAAGGGGTCAGCGAAGGCTAAGGGCTTGGTGGGCGTGGGCTGTGGCGTCGCAGCAGGAGCGCAACTGGCAAGCGTCATGAGGATGCACAGGGCGAGGATCAAACCGAGAGCCGTCGTTGGAGAGCAGTGGCATGCTACGCCTCTACGAGAGGTGCGCAGAGCCTGCGCAAATGGATTGGATTTCATACAAATGGACCTTTCTCGAAACAGATTTGTAATGGGGGGAGTTCCCCAGCGGCCCGCAGGTGCTCCGTGGTGACAAACGCGGTGTCAGGTGCAAGCGTTGCTCGGATGGCTGCCCGCAATTACAGCCCATTGTCCGTATGGATAGTGGTCAAGGGCAACGCGCATTGTAGCACCAAAGGCTATAGGCGTCAAGTAGACGCCAAATCCCCGCTCGACCAACCATAGCGCGCGTCAAGCCCCGCCAGAGCGC
>JBMFPM010000122.1:0-6413 GCA_049969135.1 Anaerolineae bacterium | reverse complement strand
CGGGAAGAAGCCCAGCGTTTGGATCAGATTTTTGCTCGTATCACCCCACAACAATTCTGGCAGGGGGTATTCATCTGGCCATACGTCGGCCGAGTCACTTCCCCCTTTGGCATCAGGCGCACCTATAATGATGGCAGCAATGGCTACCATGGTGGGATAGACATCGCTGGCGATGCTGGAGCTCCAGTGGTGGCTGCTAACAATGGCCGGGTGGCGCTAGCTGCTCCGCTTCAAGTTCACGGCAATGCCGTTATCCTGGATCATGGCTGGGGTGTGTACTCCGCCTATTATCACCTATCCGAGGTACTCGTCCAGGAAGGGCAGCAGGTGAAGCAAGGCGATATCATAGGCTATTTGGGCAACACCGGCCTCTCCACTGGCGCACATCTGCACTGGGAGATGCGCGTGGGAAGCGTGCTAGTGAACCCCCTTGAATGGACAGGTCGCTCGATTCCTGAATAGGAGAAATATGTCGGCTACAGGATTCCCGTATCGCAATCGTCCGTTGAATTTCGGCCACCGTGGAGCGCCTATGGCGGCACCGGAGAACACACTTGCCTCTTTCCAAAAGGCACGTGCCATGGGTGCCGATGGAGTGGAACTGGATGTTATGCTTTGCGCCGACGGCGAACCCGTCGTCATCCACGATTTCAGCGTAGAGCATACTACGAATGGCCATGGCCGCGTGAGGGACCTCACCCTCGCTCAACTGAAGGCATTGGATGCTGGCTCTTGGTTCGACCCACAGTTTGCGGGAGAGCGCATTCCGACACTACGCGAGGTGGCGGCATGGGCGGGCGAAGACATGCTGCTCAATATTGAACTCAAGAGCACCAACATCCGCGGAGAAGGCTTAGAGGGAAAAGTCATCGCAATAGTGCGCGAGTTCGGGCTGGAGCACCGCACCGTAATTTCTTCATTCAATCCCTTTAGTCTCCGACGGGTCAAACAACTAGCCCCCTACTTGCACACAGGATTGCTCTATGCAGGCGATCTACCTATCTTTTTACGGCGCGCTTGGCTGCGGCCTTTGGCTCGTCCAGATGCACTCCACCCACACTACAAGATGGTAACGAATGATTACCTAGCTTGGGCAAGGAGCAAAGGATACCGGGTCAATGTATGGACTCCAGACCAGGAAGCTGATTGGCAACGGCTCATCGCACAGAAGGTGGACATTATCATTACAAACCGCCCAGATGCATTGGCTATGGTGCTAAAAGGACAGTAACTGGCTGAGCCAAAGCCAGTAATGTGCAGCTTTGTGGAGGTAAGGCTTATGGAAAAGGAGCACCATCCAGTAGTAGAATTGGCGAGAAAGACGATCGAACACTACGTACGCCGGCACGAGGTGATCAAACCGCCGCAAGAGTTGACACCCGAGATGAAGCAGCGGGCCGGGGCCTTTGTCTCACTGCATAAACATGGTACCCTGCGCGGGTGCATTGGCACCATTGAGCCAAGGTGCCCCAACGTCGCGCAAGAGATCATTCAAAATGCCATCAGCGCCGCCACCCAAGACCCCCGCTTTCCACCTGTCCAGCCCAGCGAACTAGACGATTTGGAGATCTCTGTAGATATCCTCAGCCCACCGGAGCCGGTTGCATCCATCGCTGAGCTGGACCCAAAGCGCTATGGAGTGATCGTGCAATCGGGATGGCGACGTGGCTTGCTGCTCCCTGATTTGGAGGGTGTCAACACGGCGGAGTATCAGGTGGATATTGCACGACGCAAGGCAGGCATCGGCCCACACGAACCCATACAACTGTATCGCTTCGAGGTCAAGCGTTACTATTAGTGATGAGTGAAAAGTGACGAGTGAGCAGTGATGCGTGTTGCGTATTCCGTATTCCGTGTTCCGTTTTTACTTATCACTCGTCACTCATCACTTGTTACTCGTCACTCATCACTTTTCCGGCTTGAGAATCTCCACCGGGACTTGACACTGAGCGCAAAACGCTTCCGCATCGGCGCGTGAACCAATGATATCTCCCCAGTGCATGGGCACAGCCACCGCCGGCTTTATCGTATTAGCCACCTTGGCTGCTTCCGCTGCGGTCATGGTGTATTTCCCACCCACGGGCAAAAGCGCAACATCGGCTTTGATTTGGCTCATCTCCGGGATGGCATCTGTATCACCTGCGTGGTAAATGCGCCGTCCCCCTGCAGTGATAATATAGCCCACCCCACCTGCCTGCCTCGGATGGAACTGCTTGGCTGGGTTATAGGCAGGCACGACCTCGATCTTCACCCCTTTGACCGTCAGCGTATCGCCCACCTTGACCGTTCTCACGTCGCCCTTTAACTGCGCAGCAACGCTTGCTGTGGTGACAATGGTGGTATCAGGTTTGCGTATCTTTTGTACATCCTCGGCAGAAAAGTGATCATAGTGCTCATGGGTGATCAGGATCAGGTCGGCCGGCTCGGTGCTGGGGAGTTTCCAGGGATCAATATAGATCACTCCTTCTGGTGCTTTGATTTTGAAGCTAGCGTGTCCAAACCAAGTAATACCTTCCAGCAATGGGTTCATCCTCTCACCTCCTGTACATGCTGCCATTTGAATCCCAAGCGCTATTATACCTGTCTTCGCGCAGTGGTGCCAAAAGGGGTACAAAAGCAATTTTACAATATGCATCGAGAAGGCTTTTCCAGCATCTCTTAGGATTGGCGATGAAGGAACGGCTATAGTATAATTGGCTTGTCCCAAAAGGACGACGAAACTAGCCAATGCGGGAATGATTTGCCAAAGGAGGAGAAATGGATTTTGCACTGACCGAAGAGCACCAAATGGTGCGCAAGATGGTACGCGAATTCGCAGAAAAGGAAATCGCACCCTACATCAAGGAACTCGACCGCAAACATCAGTATAGCCGCGACATATTGACCAAGATGGGCCAGCAAGGCATTCTTGGCATCTGTATCCCGGTGAAATACGGCGGCGCAGGCATGGATTACATCTCCCTAGCCATTGCCTGTGAAGAACTGGAGCGTGTAGACACCTCAGCACGCGTGGTTTTGTCAGTGCATATTGGCTTGAACAGCTTGAGCTTGCTCCAATGGGGCACGGAAGAGCAAAAGCAGAGATATCTGGTGCCGCAAGCCATGGGACAGAAGATTGCCACCTATGCGTTGACCGAGCCGAACGCTGGTTCAGATGCGGTCGGCATACAGACAACCGCGCGCAGAGAGGGTGACCATTATGTGCTCAATGGTGAGAAAATGTGGATCTCGCTGGCTGATGTAGCGGACAATTTTCTGATCATCGCTTGGACAGACATGGAGAAAAAGAAAAAGCGCGACCACAGTGGCATGTCCGCTTTCATCGTCGAGCGCAGCTTCCCCGGCGTCAAGACGGGAACCATCCACGGCAAATTGGGGGTGCGTGCAGGCAATACGGGCAGCATCACCTTGACCGATTGCATAGTGCCTGCCGAGAACCTATTAGGTCAGGAAGGCGAAGGCTTCAAGATCGCTATGAGTGCTTTGGACGGCGGCCGCTATACGGTGGCAGCGGGAGCCGTAGGATTGATCGAGGCTTGCTTGGAGGCATCAGTGCGCTACGCCAATGAGCGCCACGCTTTTGGCGTGCCCATTGGCCAGCACCAGCTTGTGCAGCAAATGATTGCCAAGATGGTGGCGCGGCGCGATGCCGGGCGCTTGCTGGTCTATTACGCGGGCTGGCTGAAAAACCAAGGCATGCGCAACACGCGCGAGACTTCCCTCGCCAAGTGGATCAACTGCGATGCCGCCTTTGATTCTGCTGCCGATGCTGTGCAAATCCACGGGGCCTATGGCTATTCCGATGAATACGATGTCGAGCGCTACTTGCGCAACTCCAAAGGCGCCGTCATCTACGAAGGCAGCCGCGAAATCCACCAACTTATCCAGGCGCAGTACGCCCTTGGCTACCGCCAGGACAAGCCGCTGCGCTGCGAACTGCCCGCCTACGACCCAGTGGAGTGGCAAAGCGAGGAGTGAGACATCTGTTTCATTGAGCAACACTCGATGTCTGCCTTGCACTTGTGTTTAGAGGCACTCGGTGTTATAATTGTGCCAATAGTGCCTTATTTCACAATCCACAGACAAGGAGGTCGCGACGTTGAACATCATTGTGTGCATCAAACAGGTGCCTGATACGACGGAAGTCAAGATCAATCCGGAGACAGGCACGCTTATTCGCGAAGGTGTGCCCAGCATCATCAACCCCTTTGACACGTACGCCATTGAGGAAGGACTGCGCCTCAAGGAGCAATTTGGCGGCAAAGTAACCGTCATCTCCATGGGCCCGCCACAGGCATTGGAAGCGCTCAAGGAGGCGGTGGCCATGGGCGCTGACGAAGCGATCCTGCTCTCTGACAAGGCTTTTGCCGGCTCTGATACCTGGGCCACAGCTTATACGCTCTCCCAAGCAATCAAAAAACTCGGTAACTTTGACATCATCCTCTGCGGCAAACAAGCTATTGACGGCGACACGGGGCAAGTAGGACCGGGAATCGCCCGCCAGCTTGGCATCTCCCAACTCACCTATGTCTTCAAAATCCGCAAACTAGACCCTGAATCGCGCACCATCGTCGTGGAACGCCTGCTGGAAGAAGGAAGGGAAGTGGTGGAGACCAAGCTGCCTGCCTTGCTCACTGTGGTCAAAGACATCAACCAACCGCGCTATCCCACTTTTCTCGGCATCCGCCGCGCGACACGAATGCAGATTCCAGTGTGGGGTGCGGCTGATTTACCAGGAGCCGATACCAGCAAGTTCGGCTTGAAGGGCAGCCCCACACAGGTCGTGCGCGTCTTTAGCCCACCAAAACGCGAAGGCAAGGTGGAAATCATCCAAGCAGATACGGTAGACGAAGCAGCAAGCATCCTAGCCGATAAGCTTCTCGCCGAGAAAGTGATTTAGGAGGACATCATGCCACTCTTGCAAATCAACAAAGAAGAATGCACCGGTTGCGGAGCCTGCGTCAGTGTTTGTCCCTTCGGTGCGCTATCTCTGGTAGATAACGTCGCGGTAGTAGATGACAAATGCACAGCCTGCGGTGCCTGCCTCGATGTCTGTCCCGTGAATGCGCTGAGCCTGCCGGAGCGCCTAGAAGCAGCGGCAGAAGGTCTGGAAGCTTACCAAGGAGTGTGGGTCTGGATCGAGCAATTTGAGGGTGAAGCTTGCAGTATCTCTTGGGAAATGGTGGGCAAGGGCCGTGAACTAGCCAACCAACGGGGCACTATCCTGACTGCTTGTGTCCTGGGCCACAATGTGGAGCATATTGCCAAGCAAGCCGTGGCCTACGGTGCCGATCGCGTCTTCTGGGTGGATGACCCCACCCTGGCTGTCTATCGCACCCAACCTTATGCCAATGTGTTGGTCGAGCTCGTACGCCAGTACAAGCCGGAGATCTTTATTTTAGGTGCTAGCTCACGCGGTCGCGACCTGGCAGGCTCCGTAGCCACCGAACTCTACACCGGCTTGACTGCCGACTGCACCGGCCTCGACATAGACCCGGAGACTAACTTGCTGCGGCAAACTCGCCCCGCTTTCGGCGGCAACATCATGGCCACTATTATCTGCCCGAACTACCGGCCACAGATGGCCACGGTGCGCCACCGTGTCTTCGAGATGCCAGTTCCCGATGAGAATCGCCGGGGACAGATCATCCCTATCAAGCCCAATCTGAGCGAAGATCAAATTGCCACCAAAGTAGTTGAGTTTATCAAACAGCAAGGCGAGGTCAATCTGGCAGATGCCAAGATTATCGTCTCTGGCGGGCGAGGTGTGGGTGGCCCAGAGGGATTCGAACCTATTCGCGAGTTAGCCGAGGTGCTAGGAGGAGCAGTTGGCGCTTCGCGTGCCGCCGTGGACGCAGGTTGGATTTCCTATGCTCACCAGGTCGGCCAAACAGGACGCACCGTGCGCCCTGACTTGTACATTGCCTGCGGCATTTCCGGGGCAGTGCAGCATCTGGCTGGCATGGGTACGGCCAAGATCATCGTAGCCATCAACAAAGATCCCGAAGCGCCCATCTTCAGCGTAGCCAACTACGGTATCGTCGGCGACCTGTTCCAGATTGTCCCGGCACTGACCGAGCAATTCCGCAAGAAGCTGCGCAAATGACAGCGAGTGAATACCCCGCTAAGGTGCATTATCAGCCGGGTATTCACTCGGCACATATCCCACAATCGAGGCCGGCATATTGCTTCAATCTGACTCATGGCATGACATCCCGCCTAGGTCTCCAGCCCTAGATGTGGTATACGCTGTAGTGGAAATTTCCAGAGCCCACCGCAACAAATGTGGATACAACTTGCTTGGGAGGATGCTGAAGCCATGCAGAAATGCATACGGCGCGCCATACGCTCCTACTAGAAGCGATACCGCTGAAAGTCCTAGTCAAAACTAGCAAGTTCTGGAAGAAAGGCAG
>JBMFPM010000121.1:3286-6434 GCA_049969135.1 Anaerolineae bacterium | reverse complement strand
ATCCTTCTGTGGGGATTAGGCGGGAGGACGGAGGAAGGGCGGCTGGTCTCACCAGCCGCCCAGGCAGGCACCAGTGCGCTAAGACAGCCGATGGAAGCGCTGGGATTCCGTTTCCGGTTCATCTACGACCACCCGGATGCGCCCATGAACCTGCAGGCAATACGGGATTTTGCTGAGGTAGCCTGGGCGGTAGCTCGTCTTAACCATAGCCGCATTGGTTTGCTCGGATATGCGGATATGGGCCTTTACTCCACTATGTTTGACGGTGTGTCCCTGCGCAAGAAGCTAGGGCTGGAAGTGGAGAGCTTTGACATGCTAGAGCTTGCGCAGCGCATGGAGAAAGTGGAGGCAGATCAGGTAACCAAGCTCGTGTCTGAGATGAAACGGGATTGGGTGTTTGAGCAGCCTGTGGGCGAGGAAACGCTGGCTAAGCTGGCACGATTCTACCTGGCTTTGAAAGGCAAGGTGGATGAACGGGGCTATGTCGCCTTTTCTCCCAAATGCGTTTATGGCGTTTCGCGCTACATGGGCATGACTCCCTGTTTGGCCCTTGCCAAACTGGCAGAGCAGGCGCATTGCGTTTGTGAATGCGATGTCCTCGGTGCGGCGACGCAAACGATCTTGGGCTACCTGACCGGACAGGCTACCACGTTTATGGAACACTATGAATTCATGCCCGATCGCTTGCTGGTGGGAGTTTGCGGCTATGCTCCGCTGAGCTTTGTGGATGGCGCTATTCAGGTGCGCGGGCATGGCTGGGGTGGTTTCTCCGGGATGGTGCTGACCTCTCAGCTCAAAGAAGGGCGTCTGACCTTGGCGCGCCTCTCATCGGAAGGCGATCGTTACCGCATGCATGTGGTCAGCGGCCAGGGAATCAAGCCCAGGGCTTGGGAAGAACTAGGTTGGATCCCGCCTGCGCCGCGTTTCCCCTCTTTTGAAGTTGTGCTGGATACACCGGTGGCAGACTTTGCTCAGAAGGTAGCTGGACAGCACTATGCAGTGGTTTATGGGGATCATGTCGAGAAAGTGCGGGAGCTATGCCGGCTCCTCAACATTGAAGTAGTTTAGAAGGTGGTGGTGATGACAGAACAACCGTTGGTCAAGATGGAGAAGATTTGCAAATCTTTTGGGCATGTGCGTGCCTTGCAGGAGGTAGACCTGGACCTGGGCCGGTGCGAAATTCTGGGTTTGGTGGGCGACAACGCAGCAGGTAAATCCACGCTGATGAAGATATTGAGCGGTGCTTACCAGCCTGATTCAGGCAAGATCTACTTTGAAGGACGAGAGGTAACTTTTGAGCACCCAGGTCAGGCGCGGGAGCTGGGCATCGAGATGGTGTATCAGGATTTCGCCTTGGTGCCCACGGCAGATGTGTCCGCCAATATCTTCATGGGCCGCGAACTGACCCGCTCCTTCTTGGGTGGATTGATCAAGATCCTGGATCGGGCAAGCATGGAAAAAGAGGCTTGGAATGTATTGGAACGGCTGGGCATTCGCTTCGATTCCGTGCGTACTCCTACGCGGGAACTCTCTGGGGGCCAACGGCAGGCAGTAGCCATAGGCCGATCTACCTGCTTTAACCCCAAGGTATTAATCATGGACGAGCCTACTGCTAACCTGGCGGTCTCGCAGGTCAATCGCTTGCTCGACCTCATCCTCCAGTTTCGTGAACGAGGCGTCTCCATCATTTTCACCAGCCATCGCTTGCAGGACGTGTTTGCCATAGGTGACCGCGTCGTGGTCCTCAAACGGGGCCGTCGAGTGGGAGAAAGGCGCATCAAAGATACAACAATGAACGAAGTCATCGAACTCATGACTGTAGGATATACGATTGGGGAAGGAGGTGGTCTTGCAGTCAGAGAAACAGAGTAATTTGGCTTAGTTGGTATGCCTATCTGGGCAAGTGCGAATCTTAATCTTAAGGAGGAGATGAAAATGAAAGCCTACAGATGGTTAACCGTATGCGTGGTTCTCTCTTTGTTAGTGGCTAGCTGTGCTCCTCAACCTACACCGACACCAA
Organism: Anaerolineae bacterium; assembly: GCA_049969135.1. Lineage (GTDB taxonomy): Bacteria > Chloroflexota > Anaerolineae > UBA2200 > UBA2200 > JACIWX01. The sequence continues at coordinate 4,414 of JBMFPM010000121.1, read as the reverse complement.
CTCCTAAGCCGCAGCCTACAACCGTCAAGCCAACTGCAGTCCCACCTACAGCACCGCCACCCACACCTGTACCAGCTCCGGCTGGGCCACTGGTGGGAGTAACGGTTGAGCCTGACGAGACGTACTATATGGTGACGTTTGTATCAGGGGATCCGTACTGGAAGGATTGTTTCCGTGGGATGCAGGATGCGGCGAAGCTATTGGGTGTGAAAGCCGTGTACATGGGTACGGAGACGACGGATCCGGTACAGGAAGCGACGGTGATGGAGCAGGTGATGACGAAGAATCCGGCGGGGATTGCGGTGACGTGTGTGGATCCGGATGGGATGAAGGGGAGCATTGACAAGGCGATAGCTGCGGGGATTCCGGTGGTGACGTTTGATGCGGATGCGCCGATGGCGAAGCGGTATAGTTTTCTGGCGACGGGGAACTATGCGGCTGGGGTGACGGCGGCGCGGGCGTTGGCGCAGGCGATTGGTGGGAAGGGTGAGGTAGCGACGTCGAATGTGACGGGGCAGTTGAACCAATTGCAGCGTCAGCAGGGGTTTGAGGACACGTTAGCGGCGGAGTTTCCGGAGATCAAGCTAGTTGCGCGGACGGACAACAAGGAGGATGCGACGATAGCGGCGCAGACGATTGCGGCGGCATTGCAGGCGCATCCGAACATCAAGGGGGTTTTTGCGGCGAATGCGAGTGGAGGCGCTGGGGTAGCGCGAGGGGTAGCGGAGGTAGGGAAGAAGGGGCAGGTGCAGATTGTGAGTTTTGATTTCAACCCGGACACGTTGGATTTGATAGACAAGGGGGAGATCTATGCGACGATAGGGCAAGGCACCTGGCAGATGGGCTTTTGGTCAACCTTCTTCCTGTTCATGGTGAAGCACAACCTGATCAAGTCTGTATCCGACTGGAAGGCGGCGGGCATTAGTCCGTTGCCTGGGTATGTAGATACGGGCACGGTGATCATCACCAAGGAGAACTCCAAGTTCTGGCGCGGACTGGATGAGCTTGGCAGCACGCTTGAAACCCCGCCCAAGGGTTTGCCCGGCCTCACCGAGCCTGATGAGACGTACTACATGGTGACGTTTGTATCAGGGGATCCGTACTGGAAGGATTGTTTCCGTGGGATGC
>JBMFPM010000121.1:0-3186 GCA_049969135.1 Anaerolineae bacterium | reverse complement strand
GTCCGTTGCCTGGGTATGTAGATACGGGCACGGTGATCATCACCAAGGAGAACTCTAAATTCTGGCGCGGGTTAGCGGAGTAGTGTGCTGATTTCATGGGGTAGGCCCCCGCGAGGGCCTACCCCATGCTCAGGAAAAAGATAGGCTATGAGGGGAGTAACGGTATGGACCCATCGCAAGTAGCGATGCCACAAGAGGAGAGATTGGAAGCGGTTGAAGCGCAGCCCAGGGCTGTAGGGCAGGGCAGAGGCTGGATCGAGTCGTTGAAGCGGCGCGAAGTCACCTTGCTGGTCGTGATCCTAATATTGAGCGTGGCGCTGGCTTTTCTGCGGCCAAAGAGTTTTCTGACTAAGATGAATATCCTGACCACAGCGAATGGCTTTGCGTTGAATGCCATTGTTACTATTGGCATGACGATTGCCCTTATCTCGGGCGGGTTTGACCTTTCCGTAGGTGGCGTGCTGGCTTTGGCTGCCATCATCACCGGACGGCTGAATAACCTGCACGTCAATGTGTGGCTGGCGGCTGGCATTGGACTATTGGCGGCTATGCTCGTTGGCCTGGTCAATGGATTTTTGATCACCAAGGTCAAGATAAATCCTTTGATCACTACGCTGGGGACAATGAGCATTACGCGCGGTGCCACGTTGGTTATCGGCAGAGGCGAACCACAATCAGGATTTCCTGCACAGTTTGTAGCAATTGGTCAAGGGGTGATTCTCGGTATCCCTGTGCCTATCGTGGTGATGTTAGTACTGGGCGTTATCAGCAGCCTTTTGCTCTACTTTACTCCCTTTTTGCATCAGGTTTACTATGTAGGCGGCAATGAAGAAGCGGCGCGGGTAACTGGCATCCGGGTTGAGCGCGTAAAGCGGCTGGTCTATTTCCTCTCTGCCTTTCTGTCAGGTCTAGCAGGTATCCTCACGGCCTCGCGGTTTGGAGTGGCTTATCCACAGGCCGGCAAGGGCTTGGAACTGGAAGCCATTGCCTCAGCCATTATTGGAGGCTGTAGCCTGAGCGGAGGGGAGGGCACGATTTATGGCGCCCTTCTAGGCATCGCTCTGATCGCCTTGATCCGGGATGGTATGGTGCTCATGGATGTATCCGTGTACTGGCAAGACTTGGTGTTGGGCACCATTCTCATCCTTGCCGTAGTATCGGATCGGCTGACTCACCGCGGTGGGACATAAGCCCTGCATCGCTTTGTCCTCTGAGTATTGCTTGGGCATGATTCATTTTGTGAAGGGTAGCATCTTCTTGCCCAACAAGGCTGGTATTTTTACCAAAATATATCAAAATTTGACAAAATCTATCATTTGTGCTATAGTGCGACTGCTGCCCAAAAATGGGCTTAGCCATGTTCAACGACGTGAAGCATCCCTCGTAGCTTGGCCTATGGGTTCCAGTTGATTCAGGATTCTTTGCTGTGCTTGGGCGAGGCTCAGCATGGTAATGGAGAAAGAAGAAGGATGATCGGGGCGGAACGGCTGCGGCGAATCAGCGAACGGCTGTCTGCAGAGCATGTGGTGTCTATTGCTGCACTGAGTAAGGCGTTGGGTGTGTCAGAGATGACGATCCGCCGAGATTTGATGCAGTTGGAAAAGATGGGCCTCTGCCGGCGGACGCATGGCGGTGCAGTTAGCACGCATGGCACATTGACACGGGATATTGATTACCGCCAGCGAGAGCAATTGCATGTAGCAGAGAAGATTGCCATCGGGCGCGCAGCAGCGGCGATGGTGCAGGAAGGCGAGACCATCGCCATTGACGCTGGGACGACCACGGCGCAGTTGGCAGCAGCGTTGAAGGGGAGGCGGAATATCACGGTGATCACCAACTCGCTGCGCGTCTTGGATCAATTGTGCGATTCACCGGGGATTACACTGATTTCCACAGGTGGAACTGTCGCCCCTGCTATGGATGGAGAATTTGGGCATGGGGATCATTTCCTGGTGGGCCCCCTGGCTGAAGCAACATTGCGTCGCTTTCGCCCCAATAAGGCGTTCATGGGCACCACCGGGATCACCATCACCGATGGCTTGTCCAATAGCGTGATCGAGCAGGCCGAATTGAAGCGCTTGATGATGGAATTGTCGGGGGAGGTGATCCTCTTAGCAGATCACAGCAAGTTTGGACGTGTGGCTTCTTCGATCGCGGGCCCGGTCACATTGTTGCATCGGGTGATCACGGATAGTGGTATTTCTCCTGAGATGAAGCGCGCTTTAGAGGAATTGGGCATTGAAGTGATCGTTGTAGAACCAGTGAGGGAGTCGGATAGTCTGGTCATCAGATAATCTGGGAAATCGTTGGTGAGGAGATGGTATGCGATGGCGACAATGATGGCAGCGATGTACTATGGAAAGGGCGACATCCGTGTGGAGGAGGTGCCGAGGCCCGTGCCAGCCCCAGGAGAGGTGCTGGTTCGAGTGCGTTATTGTGGCATCTGCGGTTCGGACTCGCGCAGTTACCAGCGGGGATCTCCGCCAGGAAACCTCCCTATCCCGCGCGTTTTGGGCCACGAGTTTGCAGGTCAGGTGGCAGAGCTTGGCGAAGGCGTGCAGGGATTCCAGATTGGCGAACGAGTGGCGGCTGCTCCTGCGACCGCATGTGGGGAGTGCTTCTATTGCCGGCGTGGTTCACCGACGTTGTGCCTCAATGCCCTGGATTTTGGCACGACGCACAACGGAGCGCAGGCGGAATACGTGCTGATCCCGGCGCTATTGGTTGCCCAGGGGGGCTTGGTGAAGCTGCCTGAAGAAATCTCGTATGAAAGGGCAGCCTTGCTAGAGCCGGTGGGGACTTGTGTACGCGGGCTGCGCACACAGGGGCAGTTGCAAAAGGGCGAAACGGTAGTGGTCATCGGCGATGGAGCGCTGGGGCTGATTCAAGTGGCTTTGGCAAGCCATTTGGGTGCCGGTAAGGTGATCTGCGCTGGGCATCACGAGGAACGCTTGGCACAGGCTCGTCGTTGGGGGGCGCAGATCACGGTGAACACGCACCAAGAAGCTTTGTTGCCCATCGTGCGCGATGTGACGGAGGGCATGGGTGCAGATCTGGTGATGGTCTCAGTGCCCAATGCCCAGGCACTGCAGGAAGGACTGCCCTTGGTACGTGGCGGAGGCCGTCTGGTGGTCTTTGGTGGTGTGCCCCGTGGAAGCACGGTGCCTATTGAACCCAATTTGATTC
>JBMFPM010000120.1:0-6441 GCA_049969135.1 Anaerolineae bacterium | reverse complement strand
CTTTTCCGTCCCAACATCATAGCCCGCATTGCGCACGGCTTTGACCATATCCTCAACTCTGGCACGTTCGGGAGAGAAAGCCACCCTGGCCCGTTCGGTAGCCAGATTGACGTTGGCTTCGCTCACCCCTTCTATTTCTTTCAAAGCCTCCTCGACATGCGCCGCACACGAAGCACAGGTCATGCCGCGGATGGGCAAGGTTGCTTGTTTAGGCATAAGGCCTCCTATATAAAGAGCACTACCCCCGACTCCCTCGCCTCCTGGATAAAGCCGCCTACGCCGCCACACTCATCAATCCATTCCTGGCGCAGGTCTTCCGGCTTGATGCCCATGATCTCCATGGTCATGTCGCAGGCAATAACTTTGCCGCCCAATTCTTTAAAATCCGCCATGAGCTTTTCCAGGGAAACCACATTGGCTTTTTTCATGCGCCGTTTGATCATCCATTTTCCCAAACCAAAGAGGTTCATCTTCGACAGCGGCCCCTTTTCTAAGCCTGCAGGCGGAAAGGCAAACGTTTTATCCTTGCGCAAGCGCTGCAAGCCCCAGAAAGTGAAAAAGATGCTCGCTTCCATACCCATGGCTAGGGCGCCATTGGCAATAATCAATGCGCTATAGGCTTTATCCATGTCCCCACTGTGCAGGACAATAGTCAATTTCTCGTTTTTCTTCTTTTCGTCGTCCATTGTGCCTCCATTTCAAATAACTTGCTTTTGTACGTGCAGTGTTTGTCGCTCAGTTATGTCTAGATTCTTCGCTTCGCTCAGAATGACGATAGGTAGTATTGCTCTGAATGACAATGGGTTGCACTACCCTGTATAATAGAAAAAGCTACCCAGCATAGGAACCTCAGCAGCACAGATTATTGTTATCACAGCAAGATGTCTGAGCCGATTCACAACAAGACAATTGAGCCGATTCGCAACATGATGATTGCACGGGTTCACAACAAGATGATTGAACTGATTCACAACGTGACGATGGCACAGGTTCACAGCAAGCGGCTGCTCCTTGCCCCTGTCTTCTCCTGCCTTGCAAGGCAGCATAAATCATCGCTGCTGCACAGCCTACGCCACTATCCACTTTGATCGCGCCCGTTGGGCAGTTGAGTTGACAAGCACCGCACTCCATACAATCATCTGGTCTGAGCAGCACCGCCACACCGCCATCCAGTCCAAACACGCCATGCGGGCAGACAGTGCTGCACAAACCACAACCAACACACAATTGCGCATCATATTCCAAAGTATTCTGTGTGGATGCGCGCATTCATGCACCTCCCAGTTGTTGAAATAATCGAACTCCTACAGCCAGTACAATGCCTATGCCGAACATCCAAGTCATCATAGGGATATAGGTGAATATCTCACGCTTGACCCCACTTCGTGACGTGATGGGAGTCGAGCCGGTGAAATTCAAGGCCAGAAAAGCCGTCACTGGCGGCAAGGCGAATAAGTAAGCCAAAGCGATGCTCAGCCGAAGCCATAGCGGTGCAGTGGTAGCGCTAGAGAATGCCTCCAACGCGAAAGGCAATGACACCAGCCCGCCTAGGATAAATCCTTTACTGCTGAAATCGCGTGTGGGCAGCCAGGGCAACAAAATGGGGAACAACACCACACCAGCCAAGACTGCCGCCACCGCACTAGCTGCTGCCAGCCATCCACTGAGGGCATACAACAATATTGCTACAAGCACCATTGGCACAAACAGATGGACTAGCTCCACTGGGATCAGCACCAAGCGGTCGAGGAGCGTAAAGCGCACGCGGCGCATTTCCTCTGTCGCCTGGTGGTTCTTCAGATACTCTGGCAAGTCTGCCGCCCTCACCGGGCCATACTCCACGTCGAACCCGGAACGCCTTTTCACCTCATGCGCCGAGACCCCTGCGGCACTTAGCTGTGGCAAGATAAGATCGCGGTGATTCACCACTTCAGATAAGCGCACTGCCTCGATCCTCCGTACCAATTCATCGGTGCCGAATGTGCCCTTACCCGCAGCGCACCAGACGTTGATGCCCTGTGTATCCAGCACCAGAATGTAGCCATCTATCCCCGCCAGAGCTGATCGCAAGGCGTCGAAGCTCAGCGTATAGTTGGCCGTGACAAAAACTGGCGAATCAGGCGTAGGGTGTCCAAGGGCATACAGTCCTGGCTCCACGCGATGTCCGCTGCGGTTGACGCCACAGCGAGCCAGAAAATGATCCCAACGGTTCGCCCATATAAGCTCACTGTCAGCGGGCCGGATGCGCACATCACATTGATCATCCTGCATATATTGCCCCCAAATAGTCCAGAAGTTGGTGGAATTCTTCGTGCTTGCCAGGGCCAATGCGCTCGCGCTCGACTTGGTCAAATTGCTCTAGCAGCTCCTCTTGTTTCTCTGCGGTCAGGTGCATATCTGCCATGCGGTAGAGGATATTGTCCTCCTTGCGAATATGTTGCCGCAGGAGAGCAATGTACCCCCGCGCATTAGCAACAAAATCAGACGCTGCTTTGCTTTCCCCCGCTTTGTAGCGGGACACCGCGCTGCCCATGCCTTTCACGTACTCGCGTCCATGGGTATGCTCGGTGAGCATCACACCAATTGGCCCGCCCTCTCTAGGGATGCCAGCCATTTCCATGGCAGGGAAGAGCAAATCTTCTTCCTTGCCATGGTGGCATTGGTCAGCAAAGACGCGAATAAACTCTAAAATACGCTCCAAATGCTCCGCGTCCACTGCTTGCCCTGCCTCAATCTTCTGGCAAACACTCTCCAATATGTCCAGCATCTTCTCGATGGCGCGATGCTCTTCCATCAACTGTTCAGTTGCCCTCATCATCTCACCCCCCTAGCACAAGGCATGTTCAGGGCATCAACTGCACATACTGCAGGATCAGCATCTCGTTCAGCGGCCCAAGGTGCCGCGTACGGATTACTCCTTCGCGATCAATGAAGAAGCTGACAGGTATGCCGGAAACGCGGTATGTACGTGCGAGGCTTCCATCCTCATCCAACAATATGCGCATGGTCAACTTGCGCGCTTCCGCGAAATCCTGCACCACTCCTTGCTTTTCTCCGATATTCACCGATAAAATGACCACATCTTGGTCACGGTATTGTTCATGTGCCTTCTGCAGAGCGGCCCGCTCCGCGCGGCAGTGCGGTCACCACGTTGCCCAGAAGTTGAGCAGGACCACCTTGCCACGTAGGTCGCTCAGCCTTATGTTCGCACCGCCCAATTCACGTAGGGTAAAGTCCGGGGCGTGTGCCCCCTCGCGCGGTGCCACAGGCAGATTCGATGTGGAAGGTGTAGGTGTCGCTGCGCTCCGGCAGCCTGTCAGCGTTAAAGCCAGTATTACAAGCCCTACAGCCAACCAACAGCAAATTGTATGTATCAGCTTACTCCACGGAAACCCTTGTATCATGCTCTCCATATTTGCTTCATTATTATTTGCTTCATTCCTTCCACGATTCAGTTCTATTGCACCGCATTGTGCACCCCTAGCAGTTATCCTTGAAAAGCGTTAGGTAGCTGCCTTTTGAGGGAAATAGGCTTGCGTTTTTCTAAGCAACTTGGTAGCAGTAACCATTACGGGCACTTCGATCAGTGGGCCCACCACTGTTGCCAATGCTGCCCCAGAGCCCAAGCCAAACACAACCATTGCTGTACCAATAGCTACCTCAAACTGCGTGCTAGAGCCTATCAAAGCAGCCATGGCTGCATCCTCGTAGCGGTACCGTAACAGCCAAGCCACGAGATACGTTCCACCAAGCATCAGGACAAAGTGCAGAAAGATGGGCACGACGATCTGGGCTACGACCAAAGGATACTCCAAGATCATCTGCCCTTCTGATGAGAACATCAGCACTAACATGCCTAAAAGAGCAGCTTCGGACAGTTTACCTACCACAGGCAGGAACTGCCGCGTAAACCAGGATTCACCTTTCCGCAGGATCATGAAACGCCGTGAAACCTGTCCAGCAGCCAACGGTAAGCCGACGAACAAAAGCACACTAAGGACAACCAGGGAGAAGGGGACAGGCACACCCCCTACACCGAGGTAGAATGCGGTCAAAGGGGCGTAGAGCAACAATGTGGATACTGCATTAATGGCAGTGATGACAATGCCTTGGGCCACATTGCCCCGAGCAAAGGCTATCCAGAACAGCACCATCCCAGTGCAAGGCGAAATGCCTAACAGGATTGCCCCAGCCCGAAAGTCCGGATTGTGTAGAAAGAGCCGCGCCAAAAGTACCATCAATGGCGGGGCGATAAGCCAGTTAGCAATCAGTGTCAGCAAAGTAGGACCGACATTGCGCACCGCATACGCTAGTTCCTCTAACCTAACCTTGGCCATCGTCGGATACATCAAAAAGAACATCAGGATAGCAATGGGAACGGACACATCCCCAATGCGCAGTTCATTGAAATTGTGCACTGCTTGTGGGAAAAGCCTTCCCAGAGTCAGCCCTATAGCTCCGCACAAGATAATCCAGATGTAAATGTATTTTTCAAAAGGGCCGAGTGCAACTTGGGTTTCTTTGTTCATTGTTCACATTCCTCCCATTAGACTTATAACGACAGCAGTATTTGAATGGAAAGGAATTGTATCACTAGATTTACCTTTTCATTACCAAATATACTGACGTGCTTTCCCAGCATGAAAAGCGATCGCCCTTTGCTGCTGTCAACGGCGGATACGGATAACCCAATCCGTATCGGGACCCTCCACGCTCAATAATTCTGCCTTTAACGCCTGGACAGCCATAGGGATCTCTTTTTTTGATGCTGGATGTGTACCCAGCACCTCAATAATGTCACCGGATGCTGCCTTGCGCAAGGCTTTGCGCACTTCCACTAGGGGCACCGGGCAGGTCTGGCCACGGCAATCCACCACGATGGCAGCCACAGGGCATTCAGCACTACGTGTGTCTACTTGATGTTCTGCCATGTTTCTCCCCTCATTTCTAACCCACGAATTCCACTTCGACCTGCTTCACATCCCAGAGATGTTGGATCTTTTCCAAGATCTCTTCCCGGATATTGGCAGCAAATTGATGATCCGGCGGCAAGTCAATGGCAATGCGGACTATGCCATCCTGGACCTGGATGTCCTTGACCACCTTCGTGCGCACCAAATCCAGCCCAACCATAGGGTTCATCACGTGCTTGAGGCGCTTTTGGACTATCTCAACGGTGGTTGGCTGCCGTTCCTTGACCAAGCCATGCTTTTCTTCGTAATTCTCGATGGCTGCCAGCAATCCATCAACCGCTAGGATGGAGCAGTGTGTCTTGATGGGTGGCAAGCCGCCCAGTGCCTCCGACGCCTGTTGCCAGGTGATCTGTTTGGCTTCCTCCAGCGTCTTGCCCTTGGCAAGTTCGGTGATGATCGAGCCTGTGGCAATGTTCGAAGCACAGCCATAAGACTCGAATTTGATGTCTTCGATGCGTTTCGTCTCCGGATCTACTTTCAGGTAGACCGCCACCATATCACCACAGGCGGGGCTGCCCTCGACCGCCTTGGCATCCGGGTTTTCTATCCGCCCCACATTCTTGGGGTTGCGGAAATGTTCCATTACTTTTTCACTGTATGGTAAAGGCATGTTTGTACCTCCGTTCTATTCCGTATTGCGTGTTCCGTGTTACGTGATAAGTGATGAGTGATGAGTGAGACGTTAGGAGTGGGGAGCGGGTTGGGTGCTTCCCACTCCATACTATCTACTCCTTGCCACGCTGGCCTAGCTCACGGTCGAGCATGATCAATGCCTGACCTTTCTCGCCGATCATCTTGAGCGTTTCGACGATCTGCGCAGCATTCTTCTCTTCTTCGGTCTGCTCGTTGATAAACCACTGCAACATAACCTGGGCAGGGTAATCCTTTTCGGCAACCGCCAGCTCATAGAGCCGATTGATTAGACCGGTTACCTTTTTCTCATGCTCCAGTGTTGCTTCGAACACTGCCAGTGGCGATGAGAACTCCACAGGTGGCTGGTCAATAGCTTGGAGCACCACCCGTCCACCACGCTCAACGATGAAATCGAAGAACCGGAGTGCGTGCGCTTGTTCCTCGCCAGCCTGCACACGCATCCAGCGCGCAAAGCCAGGCAAGTTATTGGCTTCGAAATAAGCCGACATGGCGAGATACAAGTAGCCAGAGTACAACTCGTTCTTGATTTGTTCGTTCAATGCATCTTGTAACTTTTTGCTCAACATTTCTCCTCCTTAGATGGATGATTTTCCTGTCTTCAGCATCCTTGTCCCAGTATGAGGTATTCCGTATTGCGTGTTGCGTGTCGCGTGTTCCGTTATTATTCCTTGCCCAGTGGGCTGATTTCGCGCAGTGAGGCAATGACGTCGGTGATTGCTTCGGCGACCGCGCCCACATCCTCGGGCTTGTTGAAGCGACCAAAGGTAAAGCGCACCGAACCATGCGCCCTCTCGTGGTCACCACCAATGCCCAG
>JBMFPM010000119.1:0-6442 GCA_049969135.1 Anaerolineae bacterium | reverse complement strand
ACCGCACACATGCCGCCTGTGAGATAGCCAAAGCCTCTATTTTGCCCTGCCCGAAGAGCAGTTCCATCCAGCACATGGATCGTCAGAGGCTTATTCCTGCGGTGTAGCAAACACAACGCAGTCCCAGTCAAGGGCTGACGACGCGCTACGACCAGCCGTGTGATGGATTGAAGAATATCCGGCTACAGCCGGACAGCACTGCTGCGTGTGAATGGCCGCAGCAGCATAACCTCAGAAGGGAGTTTATGGTGAGCGAAATTGTAAGTGAGCAAGAAGTGAATCTGAGCAAATTGGAAGGCTTGTTCAAGGGGGCATTTCTGCGCGCGGAACGGGAGAAGGAGGACGAACTGGTCATCCGCGACGAATCCGGCGTCAAGACGTTTGTCAAGATAGACGAAGGGAAGAAGATGATCACCTTCTACTCTGTCTGGCGGCTCAAGGAGCAGTTTCCAGAAGCGGCGCAGCTCAAGTTTGCGAATGGCTTGAACAACGGGTTGATCTTCGTGCGGTTCTCGGTGCCTCTCCCCAACATCCTGTGGTGCGATCACCAGTTCTTCTACGAAGGCGGGATCCTCCCCTATCAGGTTATTCACGCGTACAAGCGCTTTGTCAGCGTGTGCATTGGTGCCGTGCAAAGCGATACCGCAGGCATGTTTGCGTAAACGTAGATAATGTGCCTCCGAATACAGGGGTGGTGGGGAATACAATCACGGTGATGAGAGAGCGAGCAGTGATCAGCGGTGAGGGAGTATTGTGAGCTGATGGTGTAAGGCACGGCGCATGTTAGGTGCTATTGCAGGTGACATCATTGGCTCTGTGTATGAGAGCCGCCCGATAAAGACGGAAGAATTCCCCCTGTTTCACCCCCGCTGTCGTTTCACCGATGATACGGTGATGACGGTAGCGATTGCCTACGCCATTCTAGAGTCCACGGATTATGCCCTTGGCTTTCCTGGATTCCACTAGTTACGAGGATGCGGTCAGAAAGGCGATCTCTCTGGGCGGAGACAGCGATACCCTCGCCTGCATCACGGGTGGCATCGCATAAGCCTATTACAAGCACATACCTGCTGAGATTGTGCACACGGTTCGGCGAATTCTGCCGCAAGACTTGCTGCAGGTCGTGGAGCGCTTCCATGAGAGGTATGGTTGGTGAAGGGCTGTACAGGGCGCAGTTCAACTGAGACAAGCATGGCTCTACAATGCGAAGGATGGGCATCAACGAAAATGGGGAAACGAATACGGATGCAGTACATTGACAGCGATCTCACGTTTGACAAAAATTGTCTTTCACTTTTTACAATATAGACGTCATTGTGCGGCATTGGATGTGGTTAAGCCGCGGCGGTTTAACTACGGTTTTTGCATCGTTAAGCCGTCGCGCTCTAAATGTATTTTAAGCCGTTTCGGTTGAAAATATAGTTAGCCGCTAAAGAGAGAGCAAAGCATGTCAAGAATCCTCATCCTCGGTGGCACAGGTTATACTGGTCGATTGATTGCACGCCATCTATTAGAGCAATCCGAAGCGAATGTAACCATTGCAACGCGACACCTAGATAAAGCGCAAGCACTTGCCGACAGACTAAATCAGCGATACTCTGGTCATCGTGTCAAAGCAGTCTACGCGGATGCGTCACAAACAGATTCACTGCGCCTGGCGTTTGCAAATCAGATGATGGTCGTGGTCGCTGCGCCCACCACTGCGTATGCCGAAAATGTCATTCGAACCTCGCTGGAAGTGGGCTTGGACTATCTGGACATACAACTCGGTGCTCAGAAATTTGCTTTGTTGCAATCGCTGGCGGATGAAATCGAACACGCTGGCCGTTGTTTCATTACCGAAGCCGGCTTCCATCCTGGGTTGCCCTCTGTGTTGGTGCGCTATGCCGCCGCCCATTTGGATATCATCGAGAGCGCCATTACGTTGGGCTATCTGAACATGGGCAAAGACTTGCCGTATTCCGAAGCGGTGGACGAGTTGGTCGAGAGTTTCAGAGAATACAACGGTCAGGTCTTCAAAAACGGCCAGTGGGCGAAGCCCAATTCATATGAAGTACGTACTTGCGATTTTGGCGGTGATATCGGGCGCAAGCGCTGTTATTCGATGTTTTTCGAAGAGTTGCGCCTTTTGCCCTCCATGTTTCCCTCGCTGCGTGAAACCGGATTTTACATCTCCGAAATGCACTGGATGCTAGATTGGGTGGTGATGCCGATAACCTGGGCCTGGCTTAAGATAGCGCCGAAATCTGTCCGTCCCATCGGTAAATTCTTGTGGTGGGGAATGCGCACTTTTCACAAACCACCCTTGGGTGCAAGTCCCCATCGGGTAAGGGCCCACCACCCACCCGTACCGAGTGTTGCAGCGATGAAGGAGGTGGAGAGGAAGGAGGGAGACAGGACAAGAGGGTTCACGACATAGGAAGCTCCAACCTCCGCCCGATTTGACACTACCCCAAGTTTGGGTATATTTATCCTAACGGAGTCACTTCTTGCTCTTCGTAACGCCCCATCTCTGCACGGCGCAACCCCCCGGGGCTTATACGGGTAGGATTGGTCACTGTGGAGGCATGCAAGCGGTACCAGAGGGCACGTGCCATGAGCGAGCGGGTTCGTATCGCCATACTGGCCATGGGGTTCAGCGGGTTGACCGCTCAGATACTCCTGCTGCGGGAGTTTCTGATCATGTTCGCCGGCAACGAGTTCTCCATCGGCATCATCCTCGCCAATTGGGTCATCCTCGAGGCTTGTGGGGCTTTCCTGGGCAGGAAAGCGGAGAAAGCCACCAGGAAAACCGAAGCATTTGCTGTTCTGAGCACGCTTTTCTGCCTGGCGCTCTTTGCCGCACTTTTCGCCGTACGCATCCTGAAGAGGGCAATGGGCCTTTCGATCGGCGAGAGCATCGGCTTGTTGCCCATGTTTGTTTCTTCTTTTCTGATCCTCTCCCCAGTGAGCGTGCTCCATGGCGCATTGTTTCCCTTCAGTTGCGAGATGGAGGCTATGTCCTCAGAACTGAAGCAAGGTTTCCACACTCCAAAGGGGTCTTCTGTCGGCAGGGTCTATGCCTATGAGACCGTGGGTACTGTCCTGGGAGGGATTGCCTGCACCTATTTCCTCGTCCTCTACCTGGGCACCTTTCAGGCAGCGGCAGGGCTGGCGCTTCTGAATGCTGCAGTATGCCTCGCCTTGCTTGCCCCTCACAAGCAGACCGGAGGCTATCAGAAGACAACCCTCGCGCTGGTAGGCGCCTTTGCCCTCTTCTCCCTGCTCTTGACCAGCCAGGCAGGCAAACTGCATCAGTATGCTATCCAAGTGCAATGGGAAAACCAGCATGTGGTCCATTACCAGAACTCGCGCTACGGCAATCTGTGCGTCGTGGAAAACGAAGGACAATACATCTTCTTCCAGGATGGCATTCCCAGCGTGATCACGCCCATACCGGATCTACCATTTGTGGAAGAATTTGTCCACCTCCCGCTGCTTGCCCATCCTGAGCCAAAGAGCCTCCTTGTCGTCAGCGGCGGGGCAGGTGGGGTAATCCACGAGGCGTTGAAGCACCCCACCGTGGCGACCATTGAGTACGTGGAACTGGATCCGCTGCTTATTAATCTGTTCCGAAAATTCCCCACAGCATTGACGGAATTCGAATTGAACGACGCAAGAGTAACGATACGGCATATAGATGGCCGCCTCTGGCTGGAGACGACGCGGAATACATACGATGTCATCCTGGTGGGCATTAGCGAGCCATCCACGCTGCAAGCCAACCGCTTCTTCACCCAACAGTTCTTATCCTTGGCAAAGGAGAGGCTGAACAGAGGTGGCATCCTTGTCCTGGGCTTGCCCGGCTCTTTGACGTACTTGAACGAGGAACTGAGGGACCTGAACAGTTGCATCTTCCACACTCTGAAGAGGGTGTTCCCCCATATCAGAGTAATTCCTGGCGACGGTACGAACCTCTTCCTTGCCTCGGACAGTGTAGAGGTTGCGGCACTGGACAAGGCAAAGATCGTGGAGCGGTTGAGCCAGCGGCAGATTATCGCGCAGGTGGTGGTGCCGTGGTACATTGAGCAGAAATTGCATCCGGGATGGCAGGGCTGGTTTTTCGATTTCATTGCCGGCGGCAGTCAGAAAATCAATGCGGATTTCAGCCCAATCGGGGTATTTTACAGCGTTGCCCACTGGAATGCAATCTTTGCACCCTCTGTATTGCGCTGGCTCTTTCAACAGTTGGAGCGCATCAACCTGTGGGGCATCTCTCTCTTCGGGGCTGGGCTCCTCCTTGTCTGTTTCTCCTTGCGACCGAGAAGTGTCGCATCGTTCCGGGCAGGCATCCTCTTGGCGATCATCACCACAGGGTTTGCCGGGATGATCTTTGACCTGATGCTCACGTTTGCCTTTCAATCCATCTACGGGTATGTGTTTTGGTGGATTGGGCTTCTTGTGGCATCCTTTATGGCAGGTGCTGCTTGTGGAGCCATGATCATGGCGAGAGTTGTGGAGCGAGTCGAACGCCCGTTTGTCCATTTCGTGAGGATCGAGCTGGCGATCATAGGCTTTTGCCTTGCGTGCCCGGCGATTCTTTTCGTTGCCAATGCCTATTTGGGCGGTGCGGATCCGTTTTTCCTGTTCCGATTGCTGTTCTTGGCTATTTCGTTTGTCAGCGGGCTTTTGGTTGGTGCACAGTTTCCGTTGGCAAACAAGTTATATCTTGGGAACAGTGCCAGTTTGAGCAAGACAGCCGGCCTGCTCTATGCCTCCGACTTGCTGGGCGGGTGGCTGGGAGGGATCTTGGGGGCGGTGGTGCTCTTACCTGTCCTTGGGCTGGTGGGCACCTGCCTCACCGTGGCGATGCTCAAACTGGCGAGTTTCATGGTCATCATCACCCATCGCAATGTCACCTGAGAAGGTACTAGAACGGGGGTAAGAGATGAGAGGTTGTCTTCTGCACAAAATGACACGGCGAGATTTCTTGAAGAGCACAGCCGAATTGTGCCTCAAACTAGGGCTGTCTTCGATCTTCCTCTATGCCTGCAAGCCAGATACTCCGCGCCTGGAGACACCAACGCGCATGGAAACACTAACGGCAGTTCCAGAGCCTACTAAAGCCGGCTCTGATTTCGAAGCGGCTTATGTGAGGTTACACCAAACCGGTGAACTGAAAGAGCGCGCCGAGAGGCTCTGGGCAGTGATGGAGCGATGCTGTCTCTGTCCAAGGAAGTGCGGCGTCAACCGCCTGGAAGGAGAGGTGGGCTTTTGTCATGCCCCTGGTGCAACGCTGGTTGTGGCGTCCTTCCATCCACATTTTGGTGAAGAGCGACCGCTGGTGGGGAATAGCGGATCAGGAACCATCTTCTTGACCCACTGTAATCTGCGCTGCGTCTTTTGTCAGAACTGGGAAATCAGCCAGCTTGGCCGGGGTGCGGTAGTGCGGATCGCTGAACTAGCGGCGATGATGCTCCGCCTTCAAGAGATTGGTTGTCATAATATCAATCTCGTTACCCCAACCCATTACTCTCCGCATATCCTCAAAGCGCTGGATGTTGCGGCAGGGGCGGGGCTGCGCGTGCCCATTGTGTACAACACCAGCGGCTGGGAGGGGCTTGAGATACTGCAAGTCCTGGACGGGATTGTGGACATCTACCTGCCCGATTTCAAATACTGGGACAGCGACATGGCGGGGAAGTACTCATCGGAGGCGTACACTTATCCGGAAGTGACCAAGCAGGCGATCCTCGAAATGCACCGTCAAGTCGGCGTGGCGAAAACACCGCCGGATGGCATCATGCGCCGCGGGCTGATGATCCGCCATCTAGTTATGCCCAACGACGTCGCTGGTTCGGAGAAGGTCATGGAGTGGATTGCCGAGAATCTGCCGAAGGATACCTACGTGAACATTATGGCACAATATAACCCGGTCTTTAAGGCGTATGCTTACCCGGAGATAGCCAGGCGCATCACCAGGGAGGAATACGCCAAGGTGGTGAAGCGGGCACAAGAACTGGGGCTGACCAACCTGGATATTCAGGGCTTTTGGTGGCTATTACAGTAGAGATGCTACAGTGTGGCTTTCAGCAGTCCAAGGCTGAGCTTGTTGCAACAGAGCAGTGAAGGTAGTTACCACGGAGAGCACAGAGGAGAGATTTATTCCTCTGTAGTAAAATGAGAAACCTCTGCGTTCTTTGCGTTCTCGGCGGTGAAGTAACCATTTCAGAAAGGGGGAGGAATATGAAAAGTCAAGGCTTGGGTTATGGGAGGTGGGTGCTGGTTGCTTTTCTGTGTGTGGCAGTGGCATTGATTGCGGCGCGGCCGACGTCTGCCCAGGGGCTATTGCCGGACAAGTTCCTTTTTGCATTCGGCGCCCAAGCGCCGCCGGGGCAGTTCAGTTGGCCCTCTGGGGTGGCGGTGGCGCCCGATGGCACGGTCTACGTGGCAGATACTTACA
>JBMFPM010000118.1:0-6450 GCA_049969135.1 Anaerolineae bacterium | reverse complement strand
GCATGAACATACCATTCATAATTAGTTTGAGCACCTATTGGAGACAATACGAGATTTCCCTGACAGATCTACAGAAAGGAGAGACTTTGGAAAACGTTATCTCGGCTTTCAGTTTAGTCATTCGAAAGGAGTTAAACCCCAACGGGGTCACTTTCTACCTCGACGATATATTAATAGAAGGTATCACCAACCCAAAGGATAGCTGAGATTCCCTGCAAGAGGCACATGTACGATATGTGAGTACGGGGTCTCTGTCAAAAGCGCCGTTCATTGTGGTAAATCAGTCTAAAACGCAATGACAACACTTGCCAGCTTTGTTGAATACTTGAAAAGCAAACGCGATTATCGCCAGCAAATCGTGCACGTGGAGCGCATCCCCGCCCGCGCAGCTCGTTACGCCAGCCTGAAACGCCCCTTGCCAGAAGTATTGCAGGAGGCTCTGCGCCAGGCTGGCGTGGATAAGCTCTATCTGCACCAGGTAGAGGCAATCAACGCGATTCGCGATGGACAAAATGTGATTGTGGCTACCTCCACGGCTAGCGGTAAGACATTGGTTTACAACGTGCCAGTGTTGGAATCCATCCTTGCAGATGGGCGATCGCGCGCTCTCTATCTCTTCCCTACCAAGGCATTGGCTCAGGATCAACTGCGCTCGCTGCGGCAATTGACCCAGCACTCCTTGCGCCACCTCACTTTTGGCACGTACGATGGCGATACGCCGCAGGGTACGCGCAGGCGGCTGCGCCAATCTGCAGCTATCCTGCTGACCAACCCAGACATGCTACACGTTGGCATCCTCCCCAACCATTCGCTGTGGTCTAATTTCCTGGCTCATTTAAAGTACATCGTCATTGACGAGGCGCATGTCTACCGTGGTATCTTTGGCTCGCAGGTAGCCTGCGTATTGCGCCGTTTGCTTCGCTTGTGCCACTTCTACGGCGCGAAACCGCAATTCATCTGCTGTTCTGCTACGATCGCCAACCCTGCAGAGCACGCGCAAAGGCTGACCAGCATGCCCGCCGTGGTCATCCACGAAGATGGTTCGCCGCAAGCGGCACGGCAATTCGTGCTCTGGAATCCACCCTTTATCGATGCAGCGCACACGGCACGGCGCAGTGCCAATATCGAAGCCACGGCTCTTTTCGTCGAAATGGTGCGCCACGGCATCCGCAATATCACCTTCACCAAAGCGCGCAAAGTAGCCGAGCTCATCCTGCTCTATGCGCGGGACATCCTGGCTAAGGAGGCACCCGAACTCATACTACTGATCCGATCTTACCGTGCTGGCTATCGTCCCGAACTGCGGCGGGAGATCGAGCAGGGCTTGTTTTCAGGGCAATTGCTGGGAGTAACAGCTACGACCGCCTTAGAACTGGGTGTGGATGTGGGACATCTGGATGCAACGGTATTAGTAGGCTATCCGGGGACCATCGCCAGTACTTGGCAGCAGGCTGGGCGCGCTGGCCGTGGAGTGCGCGAGGCGCTTAACGTGCTTATCGGTTTGGACAATCCGCTCGACCAGTACTTCATGCGCCATCCAGAAGCCTTGTTCGGTCGCAGCCCAGAACACGCTTTGGTTGCACCAGATAATGTGCACATCCTCATGAAACACTTGCCATGCGCCGCCTACGAACGGCCATTGACGAGCGAGGACGAGGAGCTATTTGGTCCAGGCTTTGCCGAAGCGATGGTGCAATTGGAGCGACAACAAATCCTGGAATACCGCAACGAGCGCTGGTTTTTCCAAGGGATTGGCTATCCTGCCGAAAAGGTCAGCCTGCGCTCCATCTCTGGGAACAAAGTTGCCATCTTGGATGAATCGCAGAACTACCGGTTGATGGAAGAACTGGAAGAGACCACTGCTTTTGCGCGCGTCTACCCAGGAGCGATCTACCTCCATCAAGGTGACTCGTACCTTATCACCCGTCTGGACCTCGATACAGGCATTGCCTATGCCTCGCCTGTGGATGTGCATTATTACACAGAACCGCGTGAGGTAAACCAAGTGCACATCGTGCGCTCCTGGCAGCAGAAGAAGATGCCCACCAGCGAAGCGCACCTTGGCGAACTGCTGGTAACCCAACAAGTTATTGGCTATAGGCGGTTGCAGCAATTCACGGACACGGTGCTTTCGGAAGAACCCTTAGACATGCCGTCCCAATCCTTCACCACAACCGGGCTGTGGTTTGATATACCCCAGACAATCAGACATGCAGTGGAGAAGCGGGGCTTGGATTTCGCCGGCGGCCTACATGCGGTCGAACACGCCGCCATTGCCATCCTGCCCCTCTTTGCTATGTGCGATCGCCTAGACATCGCCGGCCTCTCCACCCCATTACACCCTGATACAGGTTACGCCCAGGTCTTTATTTATGACGCTCTTCCCGGCGGGGTGGGCATTGCGGAGAAGGGCTTTGCTCTGCTCTTGGAACTGTGGAAGGCAACCTTGGCCGCTATCCAGGAGTGCCCTTGTCAGGATGGCTGCCCCAGTTGCATCCAATCCCCCAAGTGTGGCAATAATAATGAACCTTTGGATAAGCACGCGGCTATTGTGATCCTACAATCGTTGCTGGGCAATCAACGCATGTAGCTCAAAAACAGGGACAAACCAGGTTTCTGTGAGAAACCTGGTTTGTCCTCGTTAAACAAAGCAAGGCTTATGATACAGTCAGCATCAGGTCAACCAAATCCTCAATTGGTTTCGCTGAGCCTTCGCTCTGCGCTGCGGCGGCAGAGCATTCTTTGGCATAGTGTTTCAGTAAGAAGAGGCTGGCACTGTGCGTCGCCGCACGGATGGCAGCGAGTTGATGGATGATCTCGGCACAATCACGCCCCTCTTCCACCATGCGCTGCACGCCTCTTGCCTGCCCTTCGATGCGCCGCAGCCGCGCAAGCATTTCCTGTCGCACTTCTTGAGGAAGAACCATCATCCTACTCCATTATCTAGAGAGCCCACGGCTCTCACCTGCGAATGCTTCAGCCACCTGTCGGCGCGCAAGAAGTATCGAAAGCTGCTGTGCTAGCTTTGGAGCCGCTCTTGCCAAAGAGCGAGATCGCTTTCTCTACGTTCCGGCTCCCACAGCGTGGGCAGCAGATGTCATTGGCGGCGGACATGGAGCGAAGCCACTTCTCAAACTTCTCTCCGCATTCATTACAGCGATACTCGTAGATCGGCATACCATCACCCTCAACAACCAGAAGGTAGCAAGCGTTTATGCCGTAGTTTTCAGAACAGCATCCAACTTCTCGGCAATGGCTTTCTTCGGTCGTGCGCCTACGATGCGCTCTACTTCCTGGCCATCTTTGAAGATAATCATGGTCGGGATACCCATGATGTTATAGCGCATCGGCATTTCGCTATTCTCATCTGTGTTCAATTTAGCAATCACTGCGCGCCCATCATAGTCAGCAGCCAGTTCCTCAATAATGGGTGCTACCATGCGGCAAGGCCCACACCATGGCGCCCAGAAATCAACCAGGACGGGCAGCTTGGACTCTAAAACCTCTTTCTGAAACGTTTCATCAGTGACATGTAATGGTTCTTTCATCTCTCTCTTCTCCTAATGTTTTGATCTCACAAGGGGATGACCACAGGTTTTGTGATGACCTGCAGTCAGGGATTACCCTACCCCCCTACGGTATATATTACCACAAAAGTGCTTTTTTGTCAAATCCGCACCATAGCCCTATACCGGCTCAAGGCCATGAGCATAGAGAAGAGCTTCATCGGACAGGAGTTCCAACGTGGGGCCATCAGCCACGATGTGGCCCTCATCCAGGATGACCGTACGTGGGCAAAGCTCTTTGACTAGCCTCAGGTCATGGCTGCTGATGATCAAGGTCTGGGTCAGTCGTTTCAGTAGCTGGATCAGTGTACGCCGTGCACGGGGGTCCAAATCCGCCGAAGGCTCATCAAGAACCAGGATGCGAGGCTCCATAGCCAACACCGTGGCAATAGCAATGCGTTTCTTCTCACCCAAGCTCAAGTGATGCGATACGCGGGAAGCATAGCCTTCCATATTCACCTGCTGCAGCGCCCACATTACCCGCCGCTGGACCTCATCCCTCGCCAAGCCCATGTAGATGGGCCCATAGGCGACATCATCAAAGACTGTAGGTGAAAACAACTGATCATCAGGGTTCTGAAACACCATGCCCACGAGAGCCCGCACCTTCTTGAGGTTGGCGCCAGCGACCTCCATGCCATCCACCCGAACGGTGCCTTCACCCTTCAGGATGCCATTGAAATGCAGCATCAGCGTAGATTTGCCAGCACCATTAGGCCCTACAATCGCCACCCGTTCCCCTTGTCCTATGCACAGGTTGATGCGATGCAGGACCGCATGACCATCAGGATAAGCAAAGCTGAGGTCGCAAATTTCAATCGCCGGGTGAGGGGATATAATGTCTACGCTTTCATCTTGGCCCTTGTTGCCACGAATTGCCCCGCTCTCCACTGACTTGCATCCCGCTTGCGCATTCATTTTCATAACCTATCCGAGAAGATGCCCAACGAATAAGAGGGCCAACAGGAGCGCCGCCCCCACGCCCAGAATCACACGTTCCACAGAGGACAGTGGCCTCAGTGGCAATGAGCGGATCGTGCCATCGTATCCTCGTGCCAGCATAGCATGGTAGATACGCTCACTGCGCTCATAGCCGCGCAGGAACAGGGAACCAACCATTCCTCCAGCGACTCGCGCCCGCCAAGTAACCGTTCCACCACCTTTTCCCGATGCGGAAGCGCTGCGCGCCTCCCGCGCCCTTATCATGCGCAGAGCTTCATCCGCCAGCACAAAGAGATAACGCCACATCAAGCCAAGGATAGCGATCAGCAAGCGGGGAACACCCAAAGCACGCATCGCCACCAGGATGTCTGGCAAAGGCGTGGTAGCCGTGAGCAAGACCGCCATTTGCACCGCCAGCCAGGATTTAAGCGCAATGCTCAGAAAGCGCTCCAAACCAGAGGCGGTAAGGGAAAATACCCAACTGCCTAGCGAAACCCGTACTATAACAGCGCCCTTAACCGTCACCAAGAGGGGCAAGGCAGTCAATAAGAAGGGAAGCGCCAGTAATGAACGCTTTAGAGCAAAGGTCAAGCCCAATTCAGAGGCCACGGAAGCGGATAAGACGAAGGCGAAAAGGAGCACATAGGCAGGCCAAGCGCCGATGGGCATGAGCGAGACGCACAGGATGAAGAGCAGCACAAGGCTGAGCTTCACCCGTGCGTCCGCCCGGTGTAAAAGGCTATCACCGAAATGATAGGCATCAAGAGGATGGATGTGCATTAACGCGCTTGTAACGATTCCCGCCTGCGTCGCCCCGCTGCGACTAAGTAGGTGACGCCAAACACGATGAGCGTACCCAGGATACCTGCTACAATGGTAGCGACTGCCTCATTCGAAATGCCAGGAAATACATAGTCAGGAATCAATTGATAGGGCGCTTCCCGTGCCGCCTCGATGAACCCTTGCTGTTCAGCCACCCATTCCAAGCCATCGGGGTGAGTCGAAGCCAACGGGGACAGAATCGCCAGCAGGATGGCAATCGCCAACCCTCCAATCCACAATCCTTTGCTGACCACAACCTGCGCTTTGTCAGCCACCAACAAATCACGCCGCGTAGCATACAAGAAAGCCAAGGCGCCCGCTGTAATCAGCCCTTCCCCAACGCCAATGAGCATATGGATGCCACCCATGGCTGGCACAGCGATATTAGCGGGCGAAGTGCCGGACAACGCCAGTTGCAAGGCACACAGCAGCGCAGCGATGACAATGGACAACCAGCCAGCAACAAAGCCGCTTACGAAAAGCCCCCAACTCTGATCGCCAGTGAGCTTGCGCACGGTGCGATACACAGCGTACCCAACTGCCACGCCTACCAGAGCCATGTTCACGATGTTCGCTCCCAGAGCAAGCAGACCACCATCTTGGAACAACAACGCCTGGGTAGCCACCACACAGGTCATGACCAATACCGCCGCCCATGGCCCAAGCACAATCGCTGCTAGAGCAGCACCCAACAAGTGGCCAGATGTCCCGCCGGTCACGCTAAAGTTGAGCATCTGACCTGCAAAAATCGCCGCTGCCATTACTCCCATCAGAGGCACCCGACGATCATCCAATTCGCGATTTACCCGCCACAGCGCATACGCCACACCTACAATCGCCACAATCCACATGAGCAGCGCCACCGGCGTGGAGAGAAAGCCGTCTGGAATATGCATCGGCACTGGCTCTACTGAGGACAATCCACCAGCGCTAACAGTTGTTTTGGCAGACATCGCTGCCAGGGGTTGGTACAGCGAATTCAACGTAGACATGACAGCCTCCTTGTTGTAAAGATTTACAGTTGTAAATAATAACACAAAATTTCAAGACTGTCAAATCGCACTGCTTGAGAGTGTTGAAAAAGTTCGCTGGTTTTGTATGTAGAGCAAAAAGGGAGTAG
>JBMFPM010000117.1:0-6465 GCA_049969135.1 Anaerolineae bacterium | reverse complement strand
GTTGCAGTGCATGGACCAAGGGGGCAATCAATGTTATTTCATCATCTTCCCATAGTCCTTCAATGGATACTGCACGTATCTGCTCATCTTCATCGGCCATTGTCACACGGAAGAGGGCATTAAAGTCTAATTCAAAATTAGCTTCGGCGCTTTCCGCGAGCAAAGAGATAACCTTCCGCCGTCGTTCCAGAGAAAGCCTGGGCCATTGGCGACGAAACAACTGTACCTCATCCGCATCCGGCGCTGAAAGCGCATAGAGAACAGGACTTGAAAGCGGTGCCCCCTCATCAGCAAGGCGCAACAACGCTTCTTCAAAAGTCATGCATTCATTCTCATCCAACATAATCGTACTCCTTATACTCCTAACAACTTGCAGATCATATTCACGAAAAGCCCAATCTCCTAATACCAGAAGAAAATGCGCGTCTCGCTGGGTGGGCTCAGCGCTACTCCTTCAAGCCCGCCATCTGCTTTGATCCCTGTTTGTCTCATGACCGTAACGTCCCACTGAAACGCACGCTCTGACTGGCCAGCTTTGGTATATAACTCACGCGGAACTAGCCAGTTCGTTTCTTTCGTCCACGTTCCACTGTAATGCACAATGCCATCCGCCGTGAAACGGAGGCTAAGAGCATACCACTGATCCTCAGCCAACGCTCCTACCGGAGTCCAGGTCAGTTGAATCTGAGCATCACCACCATGGAACTCTGCCTGATTCTCTGGGCCAATCAGACGAGGCGCATCAAAAGGTGGCTTTGGCGTGCGCGTCGGAGCCGGTTTCCGCGTAGCTGTCGGCGGCGGGATAGTAGGTGTATCCGTGGGGGGCAATGGTGTACTGGTGCGTGAAGGAGTTGGTGTCCCTGTTGCGGTCAGTGTATAGGTAGGGCTCGGCGATGCAGTGAACGTTGGCGTTGCCAAAAAGGCGATGGCTGGGATCTGTATCTGCACGTGGTGAGACAATGCCCGCAATTCCGCCCACGGCTCATAATGCATCAGCAGATAAACCAGCACCGGCACAGCTACCAGCAAAGTCAGCCCGCGCAATACCCCACGCCAACTTCGCCTCAGTGGTGCAGCGCAATAGGGACAAATGCTCAACCCAGACGGCACACGCGCCTGACACGAGCGGCATCGCACTGACCGCCCGAAAAGTTTGGAGCGTTTCAAAGTGGCCCCACACTGAGGGCACACTTTTAACCCTCGTTTTACCTCAGCACCACATGCCCCACAGCGCATAAATAAGCCTTTAAGGCAATGGATTCCCACTGCTAAAGATGCGCAAAATATCAAAATAGGATACCATCAACATGAATGCCATGATGAGCATCAAACCAATGAAATTAATCAGGCCTTCCTGCTGCGGCGCCATGCGTTTACCTCCGCGCAATTTCTCCAGCAGGATCAAAGCAATACGGCCACCATCTAACCCGGGTATAGGCAGCAAATTCAAAATGCACAGGTTGACGCTCAAAAAGCCCGTAAAATGCATCAGGTTCACCACACCCGTTTGGGCAACCATACCACTGATCTGGAAAATGCCCACCGGTCCGGTGAGTTCTTTGGGTGAAATTGCGCCTCGGAACATTTGCACAAAACCCAGTACGGTTAGAACAAGCGTCGCCCATACCTCACGAATGCCAAGCCACACTGCTCTCCAAGGCGGGTGGTGCACCATTTCCACTCGATACCCTTCCTGCATACCGATCGTAATCCCTATTGCGCCTTCGCCTTCAGGCGGCTGCATTCGAGGTGTTAGACGAACAAGCAGTTGCTCATCGCCTCGTAACACAGAGACGCTGATCTCCTGCCCTTTAAAAGCGTACGTGAGTTCGACCAACTCCGTTACATTGTTCACCTGCTGTCCTGCGAGGGCCAGAATCACATCACCAGCACGTATACCAGCCTGCTCAGCCGGCGAATTAGGGGCTACGGAATGCACAACAACTCTACCCATAACAACTTGCTCACCGAGCATAAAAGCGCATGCAAAAAGCAGAGCCGCCAGAAGTAAATTCATCATGGGGCCAGCCAGCAAAGTGCGGATACGTACCCATGCACTCTTACTGGCAAAACTTCCGGGATGGGTAGGATCCTCCTCACCCAGCAAACGCACAAAACCACCCACTGGGATGGCATTGAGCGTATATTCTACTCCATTACGAACAGCCACTGTCTTCAGACGAGGAGGATAGCCCAGTCCGAATTCCTGGACGACGATCCCCCCTCGCTTTGCCATTGCGAAGTGCCCCAATTCATGCACAAGCACTACTGCGCTGAATACGACAATAAAAGCAACCGCACTGATAAGCATAATATCCTTCTATCTCTACAGCTGAATACCTACATAGTGGGCTATCTGGCTGGCCTTACCAGATTAAAGGAAGCCCCCGCCATACCACTTACCATTTGCTACAAGCAGGAATATTATAAGCGCATTGGGGGTGGAAAACAAACTATCCAGGCATGGGAGTAGTGCATTGAATCCGTTCGGCTGGACACAGGATTCAACAGGCAATCAGTGTGCCGGGATTGAAATCAGGATTCTCTAAAGCTTGCTGTAGCAACCCAGGTTCCAAACCTGATAGTAAATATACCCGTAATCCAGACAAATTGCGCACCAGGTCAACCATAAGGTGCACCTTGGTCAACATCCCACCTGTCACGTCCACACCATGTGAACCACCCAGTATGCCTATCTCTCTATTCATTTGACAGGCACGAATCACTGGAATCAGCCGCGCTTCCTGATCCAGACGAGGATCGGCACTGTAAACACCACGCACTTCTCCTGCCAGGATAATACGCTGTGGAAGCAACTGATAAGCCAAATAGGAAAAGATAATTTCCGTGGAAATAATCGTGCTACCCCACAGTTCATCTACGGCTACATCGCCGTAAACCAATGGCACCAAGCCCTGCTCTAGGATTTTTTGGATCGGATATACGCTGAGCTCAATCAGTTTCCCTCCCCGGCAGCGGGCAGAAGCAGAAGGTTGTAGTGAAACAACGGGGACACCAGCAGCTAGAAATGCATCGGTAACCAGGCGGTTCAATCGCGAGGCGGCCGCGCTTGTCTCCGCATAACCTCGCCAATCTGTACATCCAGTCTGGACCTGATAGCGTTGTGCTACGACGTGGCCAAATGATCCACTTCCATGGCCAAGCAACAAATGCATATCGGGGTATTTATCCAAAACAGTGCAGATTTCTTGCGCCAACCGTTGGATCACCCCAAGGCGGGGCGTGGCTTCAACGCTCTTGTCGGTAATTAACGACCCTCCTAGTTTTACAAAGACCAACTCAGCCAATCGTTATATCCTCGCCATCCACTTCAACCATATCCCCGGTATGGATCTGTGTGATATCCACCAAATCTACCATAGGAATACCCGCCATGATTGCGCCTACAGCAACAATTGCTTCACTGCGCGCATTGATAATCGCCGCTGGGGCTTTGCCTAGCTTAGAAAGGCGATAAAGTGTATACGAACCCACCGTGCTACCCTTCCCAGTGGGGAAGACAAGCACCCTGCCAGCAATACTCTGCCCCTCCAAAGGATGCCCCGCTTCGATGATCTCGCCTGTTTCCACATCTACTCCACCCAAAAAGCCAATGGGTACAGGGGATACCAAAGCCAAACCACGCGCTTTGCCGCGGTAAATCGCTCGTCCGCGCAGCCTGATCATGTCCTACAATTCCCCAATCGCGCCTCTAATGCGCTATCGCAACCAGTCCAGCGTCCAGTAAGCGCAGCCTGGATGCATTGCTCCAGCGAGCCAAAGCGGCGCTGCAATTTAGAATGCATCGGGCTATAGAAAGCAGCTTTGGCTGAATTCGTTGCCATAGCCTTGAACCCCATCTTCTCTACTGGAGCAACAACGAGGCAAGTATCAGAGAATACTTTTCCTCCTGCTGCTTCGATACGCGCCACCAATCCCTTTCGTACGGCAAGCTCCCGTACTGCGCGCGACGTCGTAATCCATAGCGTGGCTCTAATGCGCTTTCCTGCCAATAGCGCGGCAACCCTTTCGATATCAGCTAGCGTGCTGTGCGGACAGCCAATGCTGACGAAGTCAATCTCATCCAGCGGTGAATTCAGTGCAGCATAGCCCTCTGTAATATCATCCATGGCAATCACAGGCAGTTCATTGGCTGATGATAGGGCATGCTGAGCTTCTGGTGTAACCCCCTCGATATGGTACAAGGCTACAGCGCCACTGGCAGCCATGGCTGCACCCAGCGCCATCAAATGTTCAAGCCGGAGGAGAACTCCTGCTTCAGGCGAGATCGGAGTCTCTAGAAAGCGGAAATAGGGTACGCCGTCTTCCACTAGTTTACCGACCAGATAACCTAGCGCACCATAGTCAGCTTCGCTGTGTAAGGGGCAATGGACTTGGATGATGTGGGTCGCGCGGCGGTTCTCGGATAGATGCAGTCCATAGGCGGCAGCGCGACCGGTGATCGCCGCTGCCAAAGCGCTTGGACCCCCCTCACGATTACTGCGTGCAGCCAGGACCGAATTGGCAAAACTTACTGCGGAGGACTCACTCCAAGCCAAATGCTCGCCTTTGCGCGGAGCATAGCCAACCAAATATGGTGTACACGTGCAGGTCAGCGCCACCCCCATCGCTACCAGCGCTTGCACAATGCGCTGTTGTTGGCGCGCAAACTCAGGTGCAATGCCCATCTCGGGCCAGCGCTCTAGATCCATCCCCGCCGGGTTCATAAAGGTAGGCACTTTAACCCGCGCACCGTGCGCCGCCCATTCTTCCAGAAACTCCAAGCCGGCATCGCCTAGATTCTTGTAACTTACGCCTGCTACTTGTGCGCTGGCAATGGGCACCAGATCTTGCGCGCCATAGATCTCAGCTAGGGCAACAACAATCTGCATCGCTTTCTGTACGGCCGGCCCTTGTGCGCCAGCCAACATGGCTTGCTCTTCGTCCGTCAACTGCATCATCTAGCTAGGTACTTTTCCAAAGGCATCGAAGGGTATCTGACCTTGCGAAACGCTGCCCGCTCTTGCTCGGTGCGCAGTTCACCGGAAGGCTTGCGCCACGGGATGGTAGCATCTAGTCCCATCTTAGCTGTGCGTGACTTTTCCCCAGGGACATGCAAAGCGGAGGGATCTAACGAGCTACCGCTTTGATCGGCCAAAATCACTACATCGCTATCCGCTTGCAACCGGGTAGCAACTGCCCATTCAAGCTCAGCCGGATCGTAGATATTGATGTCATTATCTACCACGAGCACATGTTTCAAAGACGTATGACCTCGAAACGCCGCCTCAATAGCCAATTTACCATCGTCAGGCCCATGTTTACGAATTTGAACCACGGCATGCAACCAAGAGCCTCCACCGAGGGTAAGGAGCACATTCATACAATCGCATACCTTGCTTACCTCGGCATAGATGGTGGGTTCACGGGGCAAGCCCATCAAGAGCTTGTGCTCCAGACCACCGGGCAACAGAGCTTGATAATATGCGCCCTGACGATGCGTTATGCACTGGATTTCTACCACCGGCTGACGGCGCACAATGTCCATCGTTTCTGTCAAATCCAGAAAGGGGCCTTCCTCAACCTGTTGGCGGGTAATCCGACCTTCCAGCACCATCTCAGCTTCTGCAGGCACTTCCAAGTCCACAGTGCGGCACTTGACCAAAGGCGTGGGCATAAGCGCATGAGCAATAGCCAACTCATCCACACCAGGTGGCGGGCTCATTGCTGCCGCAAGCAGTACTGCTGGGCTATTGCCAATGCAGATTGCTATCTCCAACTCACCCCCAGCTTTCTGTAAAGCAGTGTGGGTTCCTCGTCCCTCAACAAGCCGCACGGCAAAATGGGTCGCATCCAGCCGCATCAGGCGGTGAAAGCTCATGTTGCGGCCAAACTCAGGGTCCTTGATAACCGCTACCCCTGCTGTGACATACGGGCCACCATCACTGGGCAAGTGCATGAGGATAGGCAAGCTGTACAGGTCTACCGTGTCCTCAACAACTTCTTGGCAAGGCGCTGTCGCGAGGATCGGGGGCGGCACAGGATTGCGCAATGAATCTGCTAATACAAAAAGCAATCTCTCTTTAGGTACCCCTAAGCCTGAAGCCAATAGCGCTCGCTGTGAGCAGAGGCCAGCAACGACCGGGTAATAGGAACCCTTCACACGTTGAAAAAGCACTGGCCGCTCATCCAATTGGTGGATCAGTGCCGCCATTTCCAGGTAGGGGTCGACCTCCTGAGACACGACCAATAGCTGCTCGTTCTCCTGAAGCGTACTGAGAAACTCACGAAAGTTCACGTGCCCTCTCATCCTCTATTTCTTCTTTTTTCGCTTCCACCTGCTCTTGCTCCCGCTCACTAGCTCGAGTAAGGCGGAAACGATCCAGGTCTTTGGCCACGATAGTATTGGGAAAGATGGGGCTAGCCTCGGCCAGAATCTGACTGGGTGAGTATCGCCGTGAGATA
>JBMFPM010000116.1:0-6469 GCA_049969135.1 Anaerolineae bacterium | reverse complement strand
GGCGCAATCCGCATGGGCTATGCTGATGGCAAACTGCTCTTCAATCCCACTGCCTCGCAAATGCAGAACAGCCTTCTGGACTTGCGTCTAGCTGGAACTGCAGATGCGATCTTCATGGTTGAGGCTGGAGCAAATGAGGTATCCGAGGATATCCTTGTGCAGGCCATGCAGGAAGGGCATCAGGCATTCCAGGATGTCATCCGCATGCAGGAAGAGATGCGCCAAGCTGTCGGCAAGCCCAAGAAGGAATATCCACTGTTCCATGTCAGTGAAGAGCTTGCCCACATTGTCAGCGAGCGCCTGGAAGGCCGCATCATGCCGATACTGGAACAGGCACAGAGCAAGGAAGAGCGCAACAAAGCTTTGGATGAGCTACGAGCGGAGCTCATTCAAGAGCTGGGTGAAACATATCCCCAACTCGAAATCCTCACTGCCTTTGAGGATTATCTGAAGAGCGTGGTACGCCTGGCAGTGCTAGAAAAGGGATACCGCCCAGATGGCCGGGACTTGAAAACCATTCGCCCTATCCATTGTGAAGTAGGGCTATTGCCACGCACACACGGCTCTGGCCTGTTCACTCGTGGTGAGACCCAAGTGCTGACGATCGCCACCTTGGGTACCGTGAGCGATGAGCAAATTATTGACAGCCTGGATGCTACCGAAGAAACAAAACGCTACATACACCATTATAACTTCCCCCCGTACAGCACTGGGGAAACCGCCAGGCTCCGCCCACCCGGACGGAGGGAAATTGGACATGGTGCATTGGCTGAGCGAGCTCTACTGCCCATGATCCCGCCAGAAGAGGAGTTTCCCTATACCATCCGTTTGGTATCGGAAGTGCTTTCCTCCAACGGCTCCACTTCCATGGCTAGTGTTTGTGCCAGTACCTTGGCTTTGATGGACGCCGGTGTGCCTATCAAAGCGCCGGTTGCGGGTATTGCGATGGGACTCATTAAGGAAGGGGAGCGCTACGCCATTTTGACAGATATCCTGGGCATGGAAGATGCTCTGGGCGATATGGACTTTAAAGTGGCAGGCACAGCCAAAGGGGTTACTGCTTTGCAAATGGACCTCAAGGTCAGAGGCATCAGCACAGAGATTATCCGTGCTGCTCTGGATCAAGCCAAAGAGGCACGGCTCTTTGTCCTGGATAAGATGCTTTCTGTGATCCGCGAAGCGCGTCCTGATTTGTCGCCCTATGCACCACGCATTACGTTGATCAAGATTGACCCAGAGAAGATCGGTGCAGTCATTGGGCCAGGCGGCAAGACCATTCGCCATATCATCGAAGAGACTGGGGCAAAAATTGACGTTGAAGACGATGGCACGGTCTATATTGCTTCTACAGATAAAGCGAGCAGCGAGAAAGCCGTGGCCATGATTCAGGCACTGACCGAGAAACCGGAAGTGGGCAAAATCTATGTCGGTAAGGTAGTGCGCACAACGGATTTTGGCGCCTTTGTCGAGATCCTGCCAGGCACTGATGGGCTGGTGCACATCTCACAACTGGCCGACTACCGTGTGGCGAAAGTCGAAGATGTGGTCAAGGTTGGTGATGAGATCATGGTCATGATTATCGACATCGACCAGGAAGGCAAGATCAAGCTCTCACGGCAAGCCGTCCTGGAGGGTTGGACTGCGGAAGAGGCGCGCGCACGCGACCGCAAAACGAAGAGCGGGCCTCGCCCAGCATTGCCTGCCCGTCGACCCCATGGGGGTACCTCAAAACAACGCAGCCAACGATAACTCTGGAGGATCAACCAGATGGATCAAGAATATCCTAATGCAACACCACCGAATCCTGCTCCTCATTCACTGCAACGCGCTATCCTGCGCGGGATTCGGGAGATCTTGGAAACCATATTGCCAGCTTTGCTCATTGTCTTGGTAGTCAACCTGTTCCTGGCTCAAGCTACCCGGGTCGAAGGGCAAAGCATGGAGCCTAATCTGCACAATAACCAGAGGCTGATCATTGAGAAGGTCTCATATCATTTCCACCCTCCACGCCGCGGTGATATTGTGGTCATCAAACTGCCAAATAGAAACTCGGATCCGCTGATCAAGCGTGTGGTGGGCTTGCCTGGAGAAACAATCGAGATCCGAGATGGCCATGTGTACATCAATGGCCAGATGCTGGAAGAACCCTATCTGCACCAGTTGACCTATGGTAACGTTCCTCCCCATGTCATCGCTCCCGGACACGTGTTTGTCCTTGGCGACAACCGTGGAGCCAGCAACGATTCGCGCAGCTTTGGAGAAGTGAAAATATCCTACATCGTAGGGCGCGCCTGGTTCCGTTACTGGCCGCTGGACGAGATAGGGTTTGTACGCTGAGCATGGCAAAGCCGCCAGAGTGAACGCTAAAAGCAACTCTGGCGGTTTTTGTTTTGACACGCTTGGATATTCCACGCTATGTGATAAAAGGGAGCTAGATGGGACGGACGGTGCTGCTGAGCGGCCAGCCGGGCGTTGGCAAGACCACCCTCATTCGGAGGGTGATTGCCATGATGCCCGGTCGCTGGGGCGGATTCTATACACAGGAAATTCGCGAAGCCGCAACCAGGGTGGGCTTTGAGATCATCACTTTGGATGGCCAGCGTTCCCTGCTAGCACATGTAAACAAGCCCGGCCTACCACGAGTAGGCAAATACGGCGTGTATGTAGAAAACGTGGATAGAGTAGCTGTGCCTGCACTTTACCGGGCGGTAGCCGAGGCAGACTATGTCGTGATTGATGAGATAGGTAAAATGGAATTGCTTTCTGAGCCGTTTCGCACGGCAGCCCTCCACGTTGTGCAAAGCCCCAAAACGATGCTGGGCACAGTTATGTTGCAGAAGCATCCATGGGCGGATGCTTTGAAGAGTATGCCAGAAGTCTCTGTGCTCACTGTCACGTTAGCCAACCGAGAACATCTCCTCGATCAAGTCATACGTCTGCTTGCAGGCTAGATTTATTTGACAATGATACCATGTTATGGTATGATGATTTTGTAACCATCATTAGGAGATCGCTGGCTGTGAAAGGAGCGCGCATCATGAAACGGATAACGGTAGTGGCCTTGGTCGCCTGTATCCTGTTGGCAGGTTGGATATCCACTGGCTGCACGCGCGCCAAACCAGAGACACTTACTCCTACTCCGATCGCAGGCCAGGCTGTTACACAGACTCCCGTTCCTTCTGCCACACCAACCGTGATACTGACGCCCCAACCTCCTCCCACCACTATTCCATTGACGCCTGGCCCGACTGTGGTCAGTGTTGCTGAGGCTTCTCCAACTCCATTCCCAACGGCGATACCGACCGTGTACCCAACAGCTACGACGGTGCCCGGCCAGTTTGAATATACGGTGCAGTGGGGCGATACCCTGTATTCCCTGGCGCGTCGCTTCAATACCACGGTGGACGCCCTGGTAGCTCTCAATGGCTTGCCCAATCCCAACTACATCCGGGTAGGCCAGGTATTGAAAATAACGGGGACGCCGCCACCAAGCGGTGGTACGGCTGTGGAATACATTGTCCAGCCTGGGGACACGCTTTTCTCCATCGCACGGAGATACCATACTGCAGTTGAGGAAATATGCCGTGTTAACGGTATCGTCAACCCCTGGTATATCCGCGTGGGACAGAAACTGGTTATCCCACAAGGCAGCACATCCACTACTCCTTCTGGTGGTTCTACATACGTGGTGCACCCCGGTGATACGCTATACGGTATTGCTGCGCGCTTTGGTAAAAATGTTTGGGATATCATTGCTGCGAATAATTTGTCCGATCCCTACTGGATTTGGGTTGGACAAGTGCTGACTATACCTTAACCAAATGATCAGCCAATCGGGGGTAGGCATTGAACCTTCTGAGCAACTCTTGTGTGTATCAAATAGGTGCTCAAGCTAGGGACAAAGCCTATGCATGAGCCGATCAACGAAGATGCAGAACTCGTCGCACGCATTCGCTGTGGCGATCTGAACGCTTTTGAGGCGCTATACCATAAATACAAGCGACCGCTTTACCAGACAGCGTTGGCGATCACAGGCGATCAGGATGCGGCAGAGGAGATTCTGCAAGATTGCTTTGTGCGTGCATACGCTGCTTTAGGGAGAGTGGATACTTCGACTTCGCTTTCTCCCTGGCTGCATCGTATTGTAATCAACCTGAGTGCAAACTGGGTTAACCGTAACCGACAGTGGCCATCGGCACTGGATGAATGGATTGATCGGCTCATCGCTGGGCCTGCAGCCTCTCCCGAGCACACGGTCGAGGCACTTGAGCTGCGGCAGATTGTACGCGAAGCCATTGCTGCATTGGGCTTTACACAACGTGCAACCATTGTGCTTTTCTATTTGCAGGGGTTTAGCTTGTCTGAAATTGCTTATATTTTTGATTGCCCAGTGGGTACAGTGAAATCCCGTTTGCACTATGCATGTAAAGCCTTGCGTAAGAAACTGCGTGAAGATAGACGCCTAGCAGGGGAGCTAGTTTATGGCACGTCCTAGTACAAAGCAGAGTTGCTCTACAACATCTTCGGAGGATGAGCTAGGAGGGCTGATCCGGTGGGGCCTTGAGGAGACAGTTGCCAGGGCAGAGCCTCCAGCGGATGTCTGGCCCAAAATCCTTGCCCAGGTCAAGGAGATGGACGCTTCTGCCCTCTCTCAGCGCCACAGAAAGCGTGCTACGTTGTCTCTGGCATCCTTTATCCAAGCGGTGGTAATCTCTGTATTGTTATTGGCATTTGGACTGGAAGTGAATCGCAATGTGCCGCTCTCGCAAAGGACCTATCAGGCAAGCACGACACCAACTGTCCAGAAGGTGAGTGCTCCTGTAGAGTCTGAGCAGGACATGCTGCGGAGATACTTGCTATTGCAAAAGGAAAAAGAATTACCCTCGCGCAGCCATCGCGGAGAGCGCCTTACCGAAATGCAGAAATCCTGGTAAGCCAGGCGTTGCCTAGGCTTTGAAGTATCCTGTTGAGAAGTGAGAAAGGGGGTGGAACCGTAAGCAAAAGTCTTGAAGACAATGCGTAATGTATTGTCTAAACATGAGTGTCTATTCTAACTTTAAGGAGGAGAAAGAGAGATGTTTCACAAGAAGTTCGCTGTATTGGTAACCCTGTTGCTGGTCCTGGCCGTAGTGCTTAGCTCCTGCAAGCCGGCCGAGAAACTGGCCAAGGAGATTAATCTGAACCATGGCACTGAGCCACCCACACTGGACCCCAACCTAGCCACGGATACGACCTCCGTGCAATGTGATTTCCTCTTGTTCATGGGGTTGACCCGGCTGGACATCGAGACGGTCGAACCCAAGCCCTGGCTGGCCACAGAGTGGAGCGTATCCAATGATGGCTTGGTCTGGACATTCAAGATGCGCAAGGACGTTTATTGGGTGCACTGGGATCCAGCCACTCAGAAGGCAGAGAAAAAGCGCCCTGTGACGGCTCACGATATTGTGTACAGTGTCAGGCGTGCTGCGAACCCGGAGACGGCTTCCGACTATGCTTACGTAGACTATATCATCAAGGGCGTCGAGGCCGTGAACACCGGCGAAAGCACGGACCTGGAGTCCATCGGCGTCCGAGCCGTGGATGACTACACGGTTGAGTTCACCCTGACCCAGCCTGCTGGCTACTTTGCTGCCATCGCTGGCATGTGGACCAACTACCCTGTGCCGAAGGAATCCATTGAGGCGTATGGCGACAAGTGGACAGAACCAGGGAACATCTGGACCTGTGGTCCCTATGTCTTGGATACGTGGGAACACGAGAACAAGATGATCATGAAGAAGAACCCCTTCTGGTTCGATGCCAAGAATGTCAGCATTGAGCAGATTAACTGGGTCATGGTTACAGATGAATCAACCGCCTTCGCCATGTATGAGAATGGTGAGCTTGATGTCGCAGCCGTTCCACTAGCTGATATGGACCGCGTGAAAGCTGACCCGGTGCTCAGCAAAGAGCTGTACATCGCTCCTGTGCTGTGCACCTACTACTATGGCTTCAACACCACCAAGCCGCCCTTTGATAACCCAAAGGTCCGACAAGCCTTCTCCTATGCCATGGACCGCCAGAAACTGATTGATACCGTGTTGAAGGGCGAGCAGAAGCCAGCCAAGACCTTTGCCTGCCCAGGCATCTTTGGTTCACCAGCCGAGGATCCGAAATTCGAGGGCATCACCTTCAATCCGGAAAAGGCACGCGCACTGCTGGCAGAGGCTGGGTATCCCGACGGCAAGGGCTTGCCAGAAATCACCCTGATGTTTAACACCAGTGCTGGGCACCAGAAGATCGCCGAATTCTTCCAGGCGAATTGGAAAGAAGTGCTTGGCGTTGAGGTCAAACTCGCCAACCAGGAATGGAAGGTCTATCTCAAAACGCTGACCGAGGATGCACCGCAGATTTACCGTCTTGGTTGGTGCGCAGACTACCCAGATGAGAACAACTGGGTCTTGGAAGTCTTCCACCCGACCAAAAGCGC
>JBMFPM010000115.1:0-6473 GCA_049969135.1 Anaerolineae bacterium | reverse complement strand
TCAAAAAGGTTCAGAGCACAAGCCAGCACTCCATAGAGCACATATATAGCGGGTGAAAGGGACAACCAGAATGAGACTACCAGCGCAACCAGCATCGTTACCGCTGCGACAATAGATGTAACCGAAGCCATCCGTGATAAAAAAGCCGCGACTACTCCTGCTACTGCCATAAATGGCAAAACGTGAGGTGCTAAGACAAACACCACTCCGGCGTTGGTCATTGACCCTGCACCTCCACGAAAGCGCAGGAAAATAGAGCGATTGTGTCCCAACACTGCCGCAAGTCCAGCGACTACGGCTGCACTGCTTGTGCCCACGAGCATGCGTGCCAATAAGACAGCCAGTGCCCCTTTAGCAAAATCGCCCACGATCGTGAAGAAAGCTGGGCCTTTACCAGCAGCTCGAAGGATGTTTGTCCCTCCGGTACGCCCACTGCCATGCTGTCTGGGGTCTATGCCTTTCCATAGCCGTGCAATCAGGTATCCCGTGGGAAATGACCCCACGAGGTAGCCCATGCCTGCTACCAGTACATAGCGCAAGATTTCCATTGCCTATCTTGCCTCCACATCTATCTTTCTTTTTATTGTAACACAATTTACTCCTCGTGGTTGCGGTAAAACGATGTTTTCATGTGGCCTTATTTGGCGTATAATCTGCTGGGATATTCTGAAAATCACAAAGCTTTTTGCAAAGATTGTGCCATGTGTGATGCAGCACATGGCGAGCTTCGCAAGGAGGAGAAGATGCGTAATTGGAAACGGTTCTTTTGCTTAACCACGCTGGTGGCTTTGCTTGTGAGTTGTGCACCCACACCTACTCCCGCTCCGACAACCATGCCCCCACCGCCTACCAGTACGCTGGTGCCTGAAGAACCATTGTATCTATCCATCATCTGGCATCAGCATCAGCCCCGGTATTACAAGGATCCACAGACAGGGATTTACAGCAAGCCTTGGGTGCGTTGCCATGCTACCAAAGATTACTACGATATGGCAGCTATGCTGAAGCAATACCCCAAAATCAAAGCAACCTTCAACCTGACACCAAGCCTGATTTTCCAACTACAAGACTTGGTTGCAGGCGCCAAAGATCTCTATTGGGTGCTCGCTGAGAAGCCTGCTGCTAACCTCACTGAAGAAGAGAAAATCTTTATCCTGAAGCGTTTCTTTGATGCCAACTGGGATCATGTCATCCGTCGCTATCCGCGCTATAGGGAACTGTTGGCGAAACGCGGCAGCGATGACAGTGATACCACCGTACAGAAGGCATTGTCTGTTTTCACTGAGCAGGACTTTCGTGACCTCCAGGTATGGTTTAACCTAGCTTGGTTCGACCCCGATTTTCTGGCTGAGGAGCCGCTGCTGAGCCTGGTGAACAAGGGGAAGGATTTCACTGAAGAAGACAAAGCTGTTGTCTTTGCCAAAGCCCTGGAAGTGGTAAAAATGATGTTGCCTGTACACAAGGAGCTGCAGGATGCGGGTCAAATCGAAATAACATTTACTCCGTATGCGCATCCCATCTTGCCCTTGCTCTATGATACCAACTTGGCTCAGATTGGCATGCCCGATGTCAAGTTGCCTGAGCGCTTCTCCTTCCCCAACGATGCCATTGCCCAGATCCAAAAGGGCATAGCCAAGTACAAGGAACTGTTTGGGAGAGAGCCTCGTGGAATGTGGCCGGCTGAGGGGGCCGTTGCCCAGCAAATCGTCAAAATGGTCTCCGATGCAGGTGTCATCTGGATGGCTTCTGGAGAGCAAGTGCTGGCACGTTCGTTGGGCATGGATGGATTCACTCGTAATAGCAAGGACGTGGTACAGGAAGCTGATCAGCTATATCGTCCTTACTACGTCCAGCATGGCGAGGGGCGTCCAGTGGGCATGGTCTTCCGTGACCTGCTTATCTCGGACAAGGTGGGTTTCACATATAGTGGCATGCCCGGCCAGGAAGCAGCGAAGGATTTCATGCGCCGGCTGCGTGATATCCGAGCTCGCCTGCAAGAAGAACATGCCACCGGACCTCATCTGGTCACAGTGCTGCTGGATGGAGAGAATGCTTGGGAATACTATGAGAATGACGGCAAGGAGTTCTTGAATGCCCTGTATCAGCAGCTATCGGAAGCTACGGATATTGTAACGATCACGCCTTCCGAATATTTATCCAAGTTCCCCGCACAACGCAGGATCGAGAAGCTCTGGGCTGGTTGCTGGTTTACGCCAGATTTTTCCACCTGGATTGGTGAGGACGAAGAAAATCAAGCCTGGAATTACCTGTTGAAAACACGCATGATGCTTGTCAACCGTCGCAACACGGTTTCAGAGAAACAGTTCGAAGATGCGATGGAATTGATGTATTTCGCTGAAGGTTCAGACTGGTTCTGGTGGTACGGCTCAGACCAAAGCGTAGCGGATGAGCGTGCTTTCGATACCATGTTCCGTCAGACCTTAATGGACATCTACCGCACTATGGACGAAGACATACCGGATTGGCTCTATGTACCCATTATGCCGCCGCAGCCTCCGGCACCGACGCGGGAGATAAGCAGTTTGTTCACTCCCGTGATAGATGGTATAGCTTCCGAGGAGGAATGGGCGCAGGCTGGTTACTATCTCAAGTCCGGCGGAGCCATGGCTCGTGCTGAGGATATCATTTCAGCACTGTACTACGGTTTTGACAAGAAAAGCATCTACTTGCGGATAGACGGGCGCAGCAACTGGCTTACTCTCGCCCCTGACCTCACCGTCGCTGTGTACTTCTCGAACCCGCACGCGAAGCAGATCAACACCTTCTCACGCTATGGTGCTACTGCTACTCCCAAAACCGTTTTGGGGTTTGGCGCGGCGGGCGAAGCCGCAGTGCACATCCAACAAGGCACGGTGAGCGCCGCATATGCCAACGCCATGGGTTACAACGAGTGGAAGA
The DNA here is from genome assembly GCA_049969135.1 of Anaerolineae bacterium. GTDB lineage: Bacteria > Chloroflexota > Anaerolineae > UBA2200 > UBA2200 > JACIWX01. Next base: position 3,554 of record JBMFPM010000115.1, on the reverse strand, counting down.
GAGAAATTCCTCTGCCAGATGTCGCCGTCCAAGGCACGGTCATTGAACTAGCGGTGCCGTTCAAGAATTTGGTGGATTTGGAAGCGGGCGACCGCATTAACCTGTATGTCGTCGTAAGCCGAGCGCAGACAGATATAGATGCTGCACCATTGGGAGGGCCAGCGCTGCTTGTGGTACCTGACATCAGTGCGATTACACCTATTTTGGTCGTTGATGACCCAGAGCACGATGACCACGGCCCAGGCAGCTACACTTATCCCACTGACGGCATGTTCTTGCCACAGTGCTTTGATGGCAAGCAATTCGTGGCTGGCTATGATGAGAACAACCTGGTGCTCATCTTCTCTATGTATGGACCGGTTGCCAATCCTTGGGGATCTGCTGTCAATCTATCTGTGCAGGCTTTCGATGTGTACATTGATATGGATCATGCGGCCAGCTCTGGTCGGCGCTTACTGCTTCCAGGGCGCAATGCCGCTGTTTCCAATGAGGATGCGTGGGAATATGCTGTATGGGTGGAAGGCTGGACGCCGGGCCTCTACAGGTTGGATGCAAAAGGCAACCCCCAGAAAGTGGATGTGTCTCTTAAGATCGTGGTGGATCCAACAGCCAAGAAAGTCACCGTACGTGTGCCCAAGAGTGCGTTCAGTAACTGGGAGCCTGAGAAATGGGGTTATTTGGCCGTTGTATTGGGCCAGGAGGGATACCCAGCGGCAGGAGTCTGGCGCGTGCGTGATGTGGAAGCGCAGAGTGCTCAATGGCGTTTTGGCGGTGCCCCGGCCGATACCAACCATACGCGCATTATCGACGTCTTCCTGCCTGCAACAGCCTCCCCGACACAGGAAGAACTGCTGAGCAACTATCCAGCTTCGCAAGAGAAAGACATGGACAAGCTGACCGCCGATGATTTTGCACAACTCCCCATGTTGCGTGTGCAGTGAGCTATGCCGAGATAGACAAAAAGGGCGAGGGAGATCACCCTCGCCCTTTCTGTTTTGACACCGTGCTGTCTCTCACAGGATCAGCCGCGTGCGTTGAAAGCGCGCGATGCCCAATGCCAGCAGGACAATGTCCAGAACCAGCACGATCAAAGCAGTGGCAATTCCCACGAGATTCCAATTGACCGTACTCAGCATCTGGAACAAGGCATCCTTAGCAGAGGCAGGCAATGCTTGTACCAAGAACGAACCACCTACGAAAAGTGCTAGGGTAACCACGTTGAATACCTGAGCGGCTGCACGAGCGGTAGGCGCGCGCAGGGATACAAAAACGCCAATGGCAGCAGTGAGCACACTGCTGAGGAGTGCCCCAACTACGATCATGGACGAAATAGCGCGTCTGTAGAAGAAGAGTGGGCCAGAGCCCCTGGTAATATTGAGAGAAACTAGGCTAAGCAACATGCATCCCCATACCAGGGTAAGGCTGTAAATGACGCAAGACAGCACCTTGCCCAGAAAGATGTCGCGGTCGGAGAGCCTGGTAGCTAGTAACGTTTCCAATGTATGCCGTTCCCTCTCCCCGGCAAAGCTATCCGCTACCGCGCCACCAGCTAGGATGAAGGGCAAAGCGATAGAGAAAATCCCTGCCAGGGGGCCATCGGCCCAAGCTTCGCGTTCCTGCAGTGGCATGACGATCCCAAAGATGAACAAGATCGGGAGATAAGCGAGCAAACGGGTGCGCGTCTCACCTCTGGCATACCATAGCTCCTTCAATTCTTTCCAAACCACGGTTAAGATGTCTTCCATGTTCACACCTCACCTTGTGCTTTTTCTTCTTGCATGAGCGTGACAAAAGCCTCTTCCAGGCTGTCCCTGCCTTTGCGCACCTCCTCGATTTCAGCCCCCTCACGGACGAGCAAATTGACTAAAGGTGCAGTTTCTGCACCTGGCTCGAGTTCCACTTGCAGATGGTCGGAATGCACGAACACTGAACTCACCTGTGGCAGGGAACGGAGTGCTTCAATCACGTCCGGGCGAAAGCTACGCCCATAGATGGCAGCGGTTGGCTTGCCTGTGCGAGCGCGCAATTCGTCTGGGGTGCCCACGGCAATCAGTTGTCCCTGGCGGATAACGCCCACCAGATCGCATGTCTTCTCTGCCTCCGCCAGGTTATGCGTAGTAAGGAATACCGTTGTCCCTTCCCTGCGTGCCAGGTTTTGAATGTCCTCGCGCAGAGCAACGGCTGCCACTGGGTCCAAGCCTGCTGAAGGCTCGTCTAGAAAGATCAGGCTGGGTCGGTGCAGCAAAGCACGGGCAATCGCTACTTTTTGCTTCATCCCTTTAGAGAGATTGGAAACGTCTGCATTGCGCCATTCCCAAATACCCAAGTGTTCTAGAAGCTCTTGGATACGCATCTGCCGTGCTTTCTTTTCCAAGTGATAGATGCGACCGAAGAACTCTAGATTGTCCAAAACGGTCAAGCGCTGATACAAACCATCGTGTTCAAGTAGCACGCCAGTATGCTCACGAATGAGATGGGCTTGGGTCACGACGTTATAGCCCAGGACGGTAGCAGAACCGCCATGCAATTCGAGCAAACCAAGCAACAGACGCAAGGTTGTTGTTTTGCCCGCACCGTTGGGGCCTAAGAAACCAAAAATGGTGCCTGAGGGCACCTGTAACGACACCCTGTTCACGGCACAGAGCTCACCAAAATAGCGTGTTATCTCTCTGGTCTCAATAGCGTATGCCATCACAGTCTCCTCTCACTTTTACGTCTTTCGATGCAGCCATAAGCTGACGATGAGTTGAGTAATCAGGCCGATAGCCATGATCGTGCTGACCAATTCTACGGATAGCCTGTCCTGATTATGCAGGCCAGACCAAATCACCGCCGCAGCCAAGAGGATCACCAGCACAGCAAAGGCATAGGCTGCCGCTTGGAATGAAATCACCCGTTCTCGTTCATCACTTGCCAAGGGTGAGAACGGCTTATCTGCCCGGATCACGTAGCGGCCGCTATGGGGCAGCCACAGGTAAAACCCCACCATGAACAAAACGCCAAACAGCACAATTTCCCAACGGGCCTTGAGCAAAATCATCAGCCCTATCCACGCCAAGATCAGCAGACCACGAGTAACGTAATACCCGTACAATTCTTTCCGCATTTCATGCTCCTTCCTGCTCGCCCTCGTCTTCGAGCCAGAAAGCTTCCTCCAGTGGTACCCGCAGCACCTGAGCGATGCGCAGCGCCAAGGATACGGACGGGGAATAGTTCCCCTTCTCGATAGCCAGGATCGTCTGCCGCGTAACACCAACAGCCTGCGCCAGTTGCTCCTGTGTCAGGTCATGACGGGCACGTAATTCCCTTAAGCGGTTGCATAGCCGAGCCATTTCTATCCCCACTCGATCATTGCGTGTCATGCATAAAGCCATTACGCTGCTGTAGCTTGCCCTAATTGTACATCATGTTTTACTTTTTGTCAAATTTGCTTTACATGATTCTAATGCAAGTTTTGAGTTCGTCGCGGGTGCAGGCAACGGGGTGTAGTTCAGTTTGAGGGCAAAATAAGGATAATAGCGGGTGGCTGTTCAACCTAAGGGAAGAGAAGAGAC
>JBMFPM010000114.1:0-6480 GCA_049969135.1 Anaerolineae bacterium | reverse complement strand
ACTAGATTCTGGAGATTTCAGTAGCGAGGATAACTGGTTACTCAAAGACGAGAAATGCCTGTGAATATACAAGTATATGAATCTCGCCTTTGTCAGGCGGATGTGAATTTACTAAATCAAATACGCAAAGCGCTACCTATCCTGTCCGATCTCAGTCGCAGCGATTTATTGCTCTATATCCCCACAGGAGATGGGGAGGCTATAGTCAGCGACCAAGCCAGGCCGCATTCCATTTTCCCGGTTTATGAGGAAAATTTGGTAGGGAAGCGAGTGGATGAGCATGAAGCTCCTTGGGTTTTTCGCGCGCTAGGCAGTACCGAGTTGCGCCGGGGAGTCCAGAGTGGCACAGTGCGCGACGCGCCCATTGTGCGCGAGGTGCTACCAGTACTAGGGAGCGAAGGCCGGGCTATTGCTGCACTGAGCATCGAGACTAACTTGTTAGCGCACGAGCGCCACCGCCGGCGCAGCCGGGCTTTCCAGCGCGCTTTGCAGCAACTACAAGAGATGGTGCTGCGTGGCGAGTTGGTTGGCGCCGAGAAACTCTCACCTTTTGGTGAACATGATGGCATTGTGGTGGTTGACCTGCAAAGGCGGATACAATATATGAGCGGTATTGCAGCCAACCTATACCGACGTATAGGTTATATGGGGAACTTGTTGCACCAAAGCATCTACAACATTGAAACAGCAGATGCAGAATTGGTAGACGAGGCGCTCAATAAAGGTGCCTGTGTCGAGCGGGAGAAAGAAGAACATGGACGTCTTTGGATCCGCAAGGCAATCCCGCTCTATGCACGCAAGGAATGGTGGAGATTCTGGTTAAGAAGTACCGCAGATGTGCCTTCTCCAGCAGGCTCGGTGCCGGTTGGAGTGATGCTGACTGTGCATGATGCTACTGAGGCACGGGACAAGGAGCGGGAGCTCAAAGCCAAAATGGCCATGGTGCAAGAGATCCACCACCGCGTCAAGAACAATTTGCAGGTGATTGCTTCGTTATTGCGCTTGCAGGCTAGAAGAGCGACTTCGCCGGAAGTAGAACAAGCGCTGCAAGAAACGGTCAACCGCATCCTCAGTGTAGCGGTAGTGCACGAATTCCTGTCTTATGATAGCGGCAGCGTGATTAACTTGCGCGATGTTACACAGCGCATTGTGGAGCAAATGGTGCAGAGTGTGGTGGATCCTAGTAAGAACATCCGGTTTCAGCTGACCGGGCCAGGTATCTACCTGTCTTCACAGCAGGCAACGGCCTGTGCCTTGGTCATCAACGAGTTGCTGCTCAACGCCGTAGAGCATGGCTATGAGCAACGCAATGTAGGCTTGGTGACCATCGAGTTGAATGATGAAGGTGAGTGGGTGAGCATTAGCGTTAGTGACGATGGCGCTGGCATTCCCAGTGATTTCGATCTGGATGAACAAGGTGGCCTGGGGTTACGCATTGTGCGGACCCTGGTACAGGGTGACCTGAAAGGCAAATTTGAATTACAAGGCGACAAAGGGGTAAAAGCGATTGTAACTTTTCCCAAGACATCTCTAGGAGGTGCTAAGAGTTGAAACGGACGAGGATACTAATTGCAGATGACGAATCAATCATACTGATGGATCTACGGGAGATGTTAACCAATCTGGGCTACTTGGTGGTAGGCGAGGCCAGCGACGGCCAAAGCGCGGTAAACATGGCCCGCGAACTCAAGCCAGACTTGGTGATTATGGATATCAAGATGCCGGGCATGGATGGCATTGAAGCCGCTAAGATATTGACAGAAGAAAAGATCGCTCCCGTGCTTTTACTGACTGCCTATAGCCAGCAAGATCTTATTGAGCGCGCCAGAGAGGCGGGCGTCGTTGGCTACTTGGTCAAGCCATTCCGGGAGTCGAATCTTGCTCCTGCTATCGAGGTAACTCTAGCCCGGTTTGAGGAGTTCCGCGCGGTACAAAAAGAAGTAGAAGACCTCAAAGAGGCCCTTGAAACGCGCAAGTTGGTAGATCGTGCGAAAGGCATCCTTATGGATACTCAGGGTCTGACAGAGCAAGAAGCCTTTCGTCGCATCCAGAAGATGAGCATGAATACGCGCCGTCCAATGAAGGAAATCGCCGAAGCGATTATCTTGGCGCACGAAGTAAAGGAAGATAAGGAGACAAGTTCCTAGCACTTTGGCTCTGTGCGAGGAAACACGCAAATGCGAGAAGGAGTCAATCGTTGCCAGTTACCCGTCGTCAATAGGTATGGGAACTAACAGTGAACGGGTAACTGGCAACTAGGCATGAACAAACTATGGATGTTAGACCTGCAAACCACTGTACCCAAGGTTTTGCTTTTTCTGCTCATTGTGGCACTTAGTACAGCCCTGGCTTTGTTGCCGTGGAAGTGGGCTGGCTTGCTGCTTGTTAGCGGCGTTGGTTTCCTCCTAATCTTGATCCGATCCCAATTTGCTCTTCCCTTTCTGGCTCTAGCTGTGCCCTTTGGCTCCATCCGAGAAGTGCCTTTAGGACCCATGAGCATTGGTGCTGCTGAGCTAGTAATCGCATTTTTGTGTGTTTCTTGGTTGGCATGCATGGTTGCGGCGAGACGTATTCTTGTTCCGCGTGCACCTTTGCTTCTGCCTCTGTCTCTTTTTCTTGCTGCTATCTTGCTTTCGACCCTGGTCACAACCTCCCTTGAGTTGAGTTTCAAGGAGATTATAAAGTGGCTAGAGGTCACGCTCATCTATTGCTTCATGGCAGATGTGATGGACGAGCGCTGGGGACAGTGGGTAGTCTGGGCCTTGTTGGCTGCCGGGAGTGCCGAAGCACTAGTTGGAGTGTATCAATTCCTTCGTCGAGCGGGGCCAGAAGGATTCATCCTCTTTGGGCGTTTCATGCGTGCCTACGGGCATTTTGCCCAACCTAACCCCTTTGCAGGATATTTGGGCCTGACCTTGCCGCTGTCCTATGCGCTGCTGTTGGAAACATTTTCATGGCTACGACGATCCATGAAAGCAGTGCTCTTGGGTGGCGCTTTCATATTGACTTTTGTGGCCATGCTGGCAGCGATGATCATGAGTTGGTCGCGTGGAGGATGGGTTGGGTTTGCGGCAGCACTCCTGGTGATCACAGCGGCGCGCAGTCGCACAGCGCGGATCAATGCCATAGTGATTGGAGCACTGGTGGCTTATCTTCTGCTCATCGGCGGTGCTCAGTACCTCCCGCCTGCCCTGGTACAACGCTTGTCTGACTTTATACCCTATCTAAGTGGCATTGATGTGAGCAGGGTAGAAGTAACGGATGCGAATTGGGCAGTGGTTGAGCGCATGGCACATTGGCTGGCCGCCATAGGTATGTTCTCCGACCACCCCTGGCTGGGGGTGGGCATTGGCAACTATCCTGTGGCCTACCCACAATATGCGCTGGGACGGTGGCGTGATGCGCTTGGGCACGCGCACAACTATTACCTTAATATTGCGGCGGAGGCGGGAATTATTGGCCTGAGCGCATATCTGTTTTTGTTCGGAGCTTGCTTTGCTTATGCATGGCGCACGCTGCAACGCTTGTCTGAATTAAACGCAGAGTCTGTCTTCAGTAAGCCAAAGGGAACTCGACAGCCTAGAAAAGGGATTCTTCGCTTCGCTCAGAATGACACTGTAGCGTCTCAGGATAACCTTCGCTTCGCTCAGAGTGACACTGTAGCATCTCAGGATAACCTTTGCTGTGCTCAGAGTGACACTGTGGCATCTCAGGATAACTTTGGCACCGAAGCTCCGTATGGAGATGAACAAGCTCACATGGTGATGACCTTGCCACGACATAGCTATTGGCGCGCGGTGACCTTGGGAGTTCTTGGGATGCTAGTGCACTTGTCTGTACATAACCTGTTTGATAACCTCTTTGTGCACAGCATGAACGTACAACTGGGGCTTTGCCTAGGACTTTTGGCGGTGGCTGAAAAAAGCGCAGAGGGCCAGCATGCGCATTGGCATTGATTACACATCAGCAGTGCATCAAGGGGCAGGTATAGGCCGCTATACGCGCCAGCTAGTTACAGCGCTGCTGGAACTCGATCAACAAAACGAATACGTGCTATTGGTAGCTGGCAGGGCAAGAACACCCAAGGTGGAATCCATATCACCTACGGCTGCTGTTCCCCTTTTGAACCGTAAAAACTACCCGAATCTGCGCGTGATTATGCTGCCCCTTTCTGAGCGCTTTTGGGCTATTCTGTGGCATCGCTTGCACGTGCCGCTGTGGGTGGAACTTTTCACTGGCAAGCTGGATGTATTTCACTCTCCTGATTTCGCGCTGTCACCAGTGTACAAGGCGCGAACCATTGTAACGGTGCATGATCTTTCGTTTCTGCGTGTACCCCAGTGTTCTTATCCCGCATTACAAGCCTATCTGCGCCGCGTTGTGCCCGCATCGGTATGTCGCGCAGGCATGGTGCTGGCTGATTCAGAGTGTACCAAATCTGATGTCATCGAGTTATTAGGGGTGGAAGCAACTCGTGTCAAGGTTATCTATGCGGGGGTGGGACAAGAGTTTCACCGTGTGGAAGATGTGGAGCGCCTTGCAGCAGTGCGCACGCGTTATCGCTTGCCTGCTCGTTTTATGTTGGGATTGGGGACATTGCAGCCGCGCAAGAATTTTGAACGGTTAATCGAGGCTTATACACTGATGAGACAACGGATAGACGCTGAGACCAAATTGGTCATCGCTGGGAGTCTGGGATGGATGTACGAGGGTATCTTCGAGAAGGCCAGGGAGCTTGGTCTGCAGGAGGCAGTATGCTTTCCTGGCTATATCGCTGATGAAGATCTGCCGGCATTGTATAGCATGGCCGATCTGTTTGTTTTTCCCTCGCTGTACGAAGGCTTTGGTTTGCCTCCACTGGAAGCGATGGCTTGTGGTACCCCAGTCATTACCTCGAATGTTTCTTCTTTGCCGGAGGTGGTGGGCGATGCTGCTTGGATGGTAGATCCTCTCGATGTGAGGGCGTTGGCTGATGCTATGCAACGCGTACTGAGCGATGCCGCCTTGCGTCGCCAAATGATTGCACGGGGCCTGTTGCAAGCACGTCGCTTCACTTGGGAGCAGGCAGCGAGGCAACTGCGCGATGTATACGAACAGGTAGCCGCGATCCGCTGAGCGGCGGATACTATTATCCGAGGCAGTTGTCAGTCTTCTATCTTTGTATTAGAATATAGCCACTGCTGGCAGCAGATAAACAAAAGCTTCGAGGAGGAAGTGACATGAAATTAGCACAGAGGATGTCTCGTTTAGGCACGGAAACTGCTTTTGAGGTGCTTGTCAGGGCCAAGGCATTAGAGGCGCAAGGCCGTGAGGTGATTCACCTGGAGATTGGAGAACCCGACTTTGACACGCCTGCCCATATTATCGAGGCAGCTTGTCGTGCTTTGCACAGCGGTTATACGCACTATGTGCCCTCTGCAGGCATTCCCGAACTGCGCGAGGCGATCGCTGAGGATGTGAGCAAATCGCGCGGTATTACGGTAAATCCTAATCAGGTGGTTGTTACTCCGGGGGCCAAGCCGATCATGTTCTTCGTGATTCTGGCTCTGGCCGAGTCTGGCGATGAGGTGATCTACCCCAACCCCGGCTTCCCGATTTACGAATCCATGATCAATTTTGTGGGAGCTACGCCCGTGCCGCTCCGCCTTTTGGAGGAACGCGAATTTGGCTTCGATGTGGATGAACTGCGGAGCAAAGTCAATCCACGCACCAAGCTCATCATCATCAATTCGCCTCATAATCCCTGTGGCAGTATGTTATCCAGGGAACAGTTAGCAGCTATAGCGGAGATCGTGGCCCAATATGATGTCATGATCCTTTCGGATGAGATTTACAGCCGTATTGTGTACGATGGGGAATTCGTCAGCATTACGAGCTTCCCCGGTATGGTCGAACGGACAATCATCCTGGATGGCTTCTCGAAGACATATGCCATGACCGGCTGGCGTATGGGTTATGGCGTTATGCCTGAGGCATTGGCAGCACAGGTTGCCAAGTTGATGACCAACTCGAACTCTTGCACAGCAGCCTTCACTCAAGTTGCGGGCGTTGAGGCGCTCAGAGGACCGCAGGATGAATCATACAAGATGGTAGCAGCATTCAAAGAGCGGCGCGATTTCATCGTGAAGGGATTGAATGAAATCCCTGGCATCCGTTGCCTGTTACCCAAGGGCGCCTTTTACGTATTCCCGAATGTTAAGGAGATTGTCAAGCGTGGCAAGTTTGCCAATACCAAGGCGCTCGCGGATGCTTTGCTGCAAGAGGCGGGTGTCGCTACGCTATCTGGCACAGCGTTCGGGGAGTACGGTGAGGGATATTTACGCCTGTCCTATGCCAATTCGATTCAAAATCTCGAGAAAGCATTGCAGCGCATTGGCGAGTTCGTAGCCAGGCTTCCCTGATTGTCCTTGATCACCTTGATCAAAAAGCCCCCTCCCAGACCGAGGAGGCTTTGCATTTCCTGTGGCTTGTCGTCCACTT
>JBMFPM010000113.1:0-6517 GCA_049969135.1 Anaerolineae bacterium | reverse complement strand
CGGCCGCAATGGGGGTCATGGCTAGCAGTAAGAGTGTGAGCCTGATTTCAATGTGCAGCAGCCAGATGGATAACAGAACTACCAGTAATACCTGACTGAGCAGGTCCATGGTCAGTGTGACCACGGTGGCAAAGTCCTGCGTATCGGAGGTGATACGGCTGACGATCTTGCCCGACGAGTGCTCATCAAAGAAGGAAAGGTCATGCCGCACAGTAGCATTGAAGACATCCTCGCGCAGTTGGAGCACCACATCGCCTACGACACGCGCCGAAAACCACTGACGGATGTAGTTGAACACCCAAGCGGATACCCCCAGAAGCAATACACCCCCAGCGAGAAGCCAGATCGCACGCATGGATGGCTTCTGTATTAAGCTATCGATGGCTCGCGAGATGAGAATTGGCCCACCAGTTGTAGCCACAGAGTTCATCGTCAGCGTGATGGCCACCAAGGCCATCTTCCGTAAATGTGGCCGAAAATACTGGAGAATACGACGCAGTAGCTCTCGATCGCTATAAGTTCGGTCGTAGGCCTCGGTGTCAAGGCCATCTAAAACAAAACCCATTTCCCCCTCATCTAATCGTAGCGCGCAAAAATACGGCGGTACGCTTCACAACGCGCCATAAGTTCTTCGTGCGTGCCTTGATCCACCAATTCGCCACGGCGCAGCACCAGGATGCGGTCAGCCCAGCGTATCTGGCTTAAGCGGTGGGTAATCAGGAAGGTGGTTCGCTGGCGACTAATGCGGCGCATAGCACGTTGAATCAGGTCCTCGGTAGCGCTGTCAATGGCACTAGTGCTGTCATCCAGGATCAGAATACGCGGATTGGTCAGAAAAGCGCGTGCAATAGCAATCCGCTGACGTTGCCCTCCAGATAGATTGACGCCCCGCTCGCCCAGTTCGGTATCGTAGCCATTGGGTAGCCGCGCGATAAACTCGTCTGCCTGAGCTTCGCGAGAGGCCTGTTCAATTTCCTCCTGGGTGGCGTCAGCACGCCCAAAGGCAATGTTATCGCGTATGCTGCGCGAGAACAGGAAAATATCCTGTTCGATAGTCGAAATCTGTGAGCGCAGCGCTTCTAGATTCCAATCCCGCACGTCTACTCCATCTATCAACACCCGCCCACTGGTTACATCGAAGATGCGGTTGATCAGCCTGGTGAGAGTGGTTTTGCCGGAGCCGGTCTCTCCCACGATGGCGATCGTTTCGCCGGGTCGGGCAGTGAAGCTGATGTTTTTCAATACAGGCTGTCCATTGTAGCTGAAGCTGACGTTTTCGAACACAACTTCACCATGAATGGGTCGGGCAACGCCGGCTTTATTCTCATCCAGGGATGTTTCCGTATTGATTAGTTCGAGGATGCGTTCTGCCGAGGCAATCCCCAATTGCTCCAGGTTAAAGCTGAAAATAGAGGTAAACGTGACGAAACGCAGCGCTCCCATCAATCCTATGAAACTCACAGCCTGTCCCAGGGTAATCACGTGCCCACGCCAAAGAGACATGCCATGCAATAATGCTGCCGCCCAAGCAATGCTGAAAACAAGCATAGGCAGATAGCGCGCCTCGATTTCTCCTTCCTTGACGAAGTAATCACGGTAGAGGCGAGCGTCGCGCGTGAACTTGGCCCATTCGTGCCGCTCCTGGACATTTGCCTTGACCACTTCAATGCCGGCGATAGCCTCCGCAAGCCCAGCGTTCATGACACCGAACTGTTCTCGCAGCGCGATACTCACCGGTTTGAGTTTGCGGTTGTAATCCGCCACAGTAATACCAAGGAAGACGAGAAAGATGAGGGGAACAAGCAGCAAGCGAGGATACAGACGAGCAATCAACACAATGGGCATTACTGTACCGAGCAGGGAATCCATAATGAGCATCACGCCCGGGCTAAACATGAGGTTGAGCGTGTGCACATCATTAGTAGCACGAGCCATAATATCTCCGATGCGCTGTCGCCCATGGAAAGTCTGGCTCTTACCCAACAAGCTGATGTAGAGTTCCTCGCGCGCATCACGCTCGATATACTGCGCCAGGAATTCCATGGAATAATTACGCAATAAGCCAGTCAGCCCCTGGCCTATTGCAGAACCGACGATGCTCAACGCGACACCAAGCAAGGCCATAGTACTCCAGCCTGGCTTTGTAATCACATCGAAAGCGCGCCCGATAAAGACCTGGATATAGCTATAGAAGGTATTATTGAAGACGGCGGCTAGTAGCCCTGCTAGTGGAAGGTATGAATAGCGCAGTAAATGCGAAAGAATCCAGCGCACTGGGCCAGAACGATTGTAACGATATTCATTTGCAACGGTGAACTCGCGTTTCTCCACCCCTGCTCCAAGTAGAAATCGGCGTAACAAACCCAGAAATAAATTGTACTGCTAATGAGCCTGTAAGCACAAATTTACCTGTTCCTAGGCTAACTTTGCGTCTTTGCCAGCGAACTCATTCCGTCATATAATCGTGTGCATAGTGGAACGCTGTACGAACAAGCTTTCCTAGATGCGTATGGCAAGGAAGGAATCCGTATGAAAATCAAGAAATGGCTACTTGCTCTGATCCTTGCCTCCTTGGTGAGCAGCGTGAACGCTTGTGCAGTGCCGCCAGAGCCATTGCCTTCCCCACCTCCCACGGTATTGCCGACTCCTGAGCCCTCACCGACAATGCTACGCGTAGAAGCACTTGATCCAACAGGCTGCGAGGTACACCTCTGGCACTCCTTGAGCGCTGAAAAAGAGGCGACTTTGCTTGCTCTAACTTCCGAGTTCCAGACGAGTAATCCTTACGGGATACGGCTGCGTGTAGAGTACCACAGCCCGCTCTCCAGAGAAGAATGGACTGCCGTCGCCGCAGGGACACCACCGGATATCGTCATCACATCATGTGACCAGGTTGCTGAGTACGCCCGAGCTGGTTTGGTTGTGACCTTAACGGAGTATCTGAGCAATACTCAATATGGGCTGACTCAGGAGGAGCAAGAAGACCTATGGCCTATCGCGTTGGAAAGCGGGTGCCCGTCCACTCAGACAGGGCAACCCCTGGGGTTATTTTTCGATGTCCATGCTGTTGCCATGTTTTACAACGCAACATGGTTGAAGAAACTCAAAGCAGATGCTCCTCCCCAGACCTGGGAAGAATTTCGGGAACAATGCAATGCGGCACGAGATAAGAAGAATGCCACATGGGGTTATGCCTATGCCACGGATGGGCTCATGGTGTTCAATTGGCTTTCAAGCTTGGGCGAGCCACTAGTTGCCCCCCGCAGTGAAGAAGCTTTGCTTGATAGCTCCCAGGCCGTGGCTGCTCTATCCGTCCTGAAGGATTTAATCCAGGATGGTTGTGCCTACTGCGCGTTTGATAGAGATGCCACGCGGGAAGATTTTGCTGCTGAAAAGATCTTGTTCGTATTTGGTTCCACAGAGGACCTACCCAAGTATGCGCAGGCAATTTTGAATCCCAAGACCAAGAAACCTAAATTTACCTGGAGCGTTGCGCCCATGCCTCATCTCACAGAAGAACCTCTGGTAAGCGTGCAAGGTTCTACTATGAGCATACTGCGCACCACGCCCAGGCAGCAACTAGCCGCCTGGCTGTTCATCAAATGGTTCCTGCAGCAAGAGAACGACGTGCAATGGGCACTCTCCTGTGGAGCCCTACCGCTGCACAAGTCCAGTTTAGAGACCCAGGAGATGAAAGATTACTTTGCACAGAACCCACAATACGAACTAGCTTGTCAATGGATGGCATATGCTCAAGCCGAGCCAGCCATACCCAAGTGGCGAGAAATACGCGAATTGCTCGCTCATGCTGCTACCATGGTATGCCAAGGCCAAGCGGAGCCGGCAGAAGCGCTTACGGCTGCGGATGTGGCAGCGGACAACCTGCTTGCCCGGTAGGAGAACAAGACCATGAGGGACAAGAACATCACGATATGGACAGTAGTCCTGGCCTTGCTTATCACTTCATGCCGTCCTGCTCAAACAGGAGGCCCTGCTCCCGTGGCTTCCCCCACCATGAATCCATCGGTTAATCTCGGGGTAATCCCTACGGCGACTCCCAGCAGGAGGAAGCCCAAAGCAGTGGTCATCGCTCTGGATGGGGCGCGCCCGGATTGGATAAGCCGCTATATGCAGGACGGTAGCGTGCCCAATTTGGCCACCTTGTCCCAGCGTGGCGTCATGGCGGCATACATGCAAACTGTAGATCCAGCCTTGCGCAATACAGCGTACCTCTCTTTGAGCACGAGCGCTTTCCCAAGCCAAACCGGCTTGGTCTCCGGTAAACTGCCTGTGTCACAAGACATTTTTCAGACGTACAGCGACCCAGTGATGCAGCTTCCTGCCGTCCCAGAGCCGATTTGGCGCACAGCAATGCGCAATGGTTTGAAAGCAGCCGTGTTGTTCTGGCCCGTTGCTACACCTGATAGGCCTGACTTACGCGCGGATTATATGGTACTCACTGCCGAAAGCGATATCCCAGCCACACAACATGCTATACCTTTGCACGAAGCGAGCGGCTGGACAGCTGCTCCTCCATCATTCAGCCCCTTGCAAGAGGGGACCCTGCGCATTAAGAGCCGAGAAGGCAGTACGATGGCTACATTCTACATTCTAGCCATAGACAATCTGGACGATGCTACAGTGAACTATGATGAATTGCTCCTGGACGATGACAAAGATCTCACCAATGGACACGAGAAGCTCCACTTGGGCAAATGGGCTGCAATCACGGTCAGCCCGCGTTTGCACAGCGGTGCCTATCTTGCCTTTACTGCTTCTACAGCTATGACAACTACTGTATATCAAAGCCGTATCGGTTACACCCAAGCCCACCCCGCAGATCTGTTACAAGCACTCAACACCCAGTTTGGCTTTCCACCCCCGCCTCCGGATGACATGGCTTTGCAGGCAGGTTGGCTGACACCCAAGCAATATTACGATCTGGCAGAGCGCCGAGCCAATTGGATGATGGATGTAGTGCTATACGTGTACCAGACATACCACCCTGATTTGCTGCTCACTGTGCAAGATATCATAGCTCAGTGTGCCCAGCCGTTTCTCCTTGTAGATGAGCGCCAGAAAGAATACACCGCCGAGAAAGCTGAGCTATACGCTGCCTACTTGCAGAAAGCCCACGCACTAGCTGACGAGAACCTGAAACGCTTGCTTGCCCTTGTCAACCTCGCCGATTCGGCGGTCTTTGTCCTGTCGGCTCATGGCATACTGCCCGTGCATACCACGGTATACCTGAATACGATCCTGCGCAATGCCAAGCTTTTACAGGTGAAAACAAGCGCAGCGGGGGAAGAAGTGGACCGGAGCAAAAGCAAAGCCTGGGCCTGGGCTAGTGGCGGTAGCGCTCATATCTATATCAATTTGCAAGGCAGGGAATTGCTCGGAACAGTGGCACCCGATGACTATGAAAAAGTGCAGGACGAGATCGTCCAAGCGTTGAAGGGGATACAAGACGAAGATGGGCAACCTATCTTTTCACGTATCCTCAAGCAGCAAGAGCTGAGCAGTACCCATTTGGAAGCAACCTATTCCGGCGACGTATGGGTTCAGGCGGCACCGGGCTACTGCCTCTCAGATGAACTGAATAAAAAGGTTCTTTTGCCATCAGTGCACTGTGCGGATACGGGTTTCGATGCCAGCCTGGAGGAAATGCGGGGCATTTTCATCGCCGCTGGCAACGGACTGGCATTTGGAAAGACTATACCGCCCGTGTATCTCCTCGACGTTGCTCCTACGGTCGCCAAAGTATTAGGATTCCAACCGCCGTCCACGATGGTGGGGCATGCTGTCGAAGGGATCTGGCGTTAAAGGGGGGCCCACGCCATCATAGCGTGGGCCTCTTTGATAAGAAAACCGGCTGAGGCAGCTTCTCTAAGTGCCCAATGCTTGCATCAGCTATAGGGGGTGAGGTATCTACTCTGCTTTGTAAACAATCTGGTAATCAGTAGGCACAACCTCCACCCATGTTTGACCAGGATGCAGCGGCACCGGCGTCCCATCCAGGTACACGTACTTGCAAAAGTCCAGCGTGCCTGGCTTGATCCACTTTGCCTCAATCATCACTCCATCGCGGAATATCTGGGCACGACCTTCACCCGAGAAAACGATATTAAATGTTGGTGCGCCGTTGACGTCCTTCACGTCGGTTTTCTCATACTTCGCATAATGTACAATCACGTTAGCAGCACTGAGCTGTTGTCCATTCAGGGCATCCGTGTGGGGTTCACCCTGCACAAAGCGCTTGTACGCATGCGCAGCTGAATCATAGCGGTACTCGACAAGGGCTCTCCGTGGATAAGGGATCAGGATATAGGTTGCAGGTTCACCTTTAGGAGGAGGATCACCTGCGGCAGAGAAAGAAAAGCCAGCAAGGCGCACTGCCTTTTCTTTGCCCGTCTTGGCTAAGTAGTCGCGAACCCTCTGCGCACTGGTCGCAACGCGCCCCATCCAGGGGTAATTTGCCCACTTTCCTTCTGGCTTAAGCCAGTAGTAAGGTTGTGGA
>JBMFPM010000112.1:0-6535 GCA_049969135.1 Anaerolineae bacterium | reverse complement strand
CCATGGCGCGGCCTGCTCCGTTTTTGTGCGGAAGCGCTGATCATCCGACCGCCTGATATGGCATATTTGCAGTTGGCTGACACACCGGAGGAGGCGGTTCATATTCTGGTTGAATCATTGAAACAGCAAGGTGATAAGCTACATGGGTAAGTCGCGCTCTTTTGGTCTTGTTGATTTGGCATTGCTAGCTATGGTGGTCATCTGGGGCGTCAATTTTACAGTGGTCAAGACCGCTTTAGAGGAGATGACGCCCATGGCATTCAACGCCCTACGCTTTGCTGGTGCTTCTGTACTGACTTTGTTCCTAGCTTGGTTGATTGAGCGTGACTTGACTATCGCGCGCCGCGATTGGGGCTTGGTTTTGCTTTTGAGTTTTATTGGCAACTTGGTATATCAGATCCTTTTCATTAATGGCCTGGCCCGTAGTAGGGCGAGCAATACCTCGCTCATCTTGTCCACTTCTCCTATCTTTGTTGCGCTTGTGAGCACCCTGACGAAGACGGAGAAACTCTCAGGTCGGAACTGGGCAGGCATCTTGCTTTCTTTTCTGGGCATTTTTCTCCTCATTACAGGTTCGAACAACGTGGTAGCTATTGACCAACGTACGCTGTGGGGGAGTGTGCTGGTGCTTTGTTCTACTATCAGTTGGGCGACGTATACGGTGTTGTTGAAGTGCCTTGTGCAGCGGACCTCGGTGATCAAGGCGACAGCTTGGATCATGGCTGCTACTACACCTTTGTTGATCCTGGCAGCCTTGCCCGATCTTTTAACTCAGGACTGGCGCACCATTTCTCTGGGTAGTTGGCTCGGATTGTTCTACTCTTCTGCGATCGCTATCGGTATTGGCTATGTGATCTGGAATACGGGGGTGCAGCGAGTAGGCAGTGTACGCACTGCGGTTTATTCCTACTTTACGCCGGTCATTTCCGTCGTAGTGGCTTGGATTTTCCTCGGTGAGAACATGCAGCCGGTGCAAGCTTTAGGAGCATTGGGGATTCTTTTGGGCGTGTGGTTGGGGCGTAGTCAGCCCACAGGTTGAGAAGGCAGGATGGTCCGTTTTTGTTGGGAGCGGCTGTGTGGTCGCAGGATGCAACTGCCAGCCGGTTTCCGAGAGGTATACTGGCAGAGCAAGGTGCTGAAAAAGGGCATGGCTTTTGCCCTGTACCTACCAGCCAGCTATGCGCAGCAACAGGCAAAACGCTACCCAGTGCTATACTTGCTACACGGTTCGGGGCATAACCGCCACTCTGTGCTGCGTGAGGTGCAACCACAGCAATGTGTGTCTGAACTCGGCGAAGCTTTGCTTGTAATTCCCGATGGGGATCAAGGCTGGTGGCTGGACAGTCCAATATTGCCTTCTTCATGCTATGGGCGGTATGTACTGGAATTGGTCGGATTTGTGGATCAACATTACCGCACACTCGCCAGCCGTGAGGGGCGTGGTGTCTGTGGGTTCAGCATGGGGGGCTATGGAGCAATGCTTCTCGCCAGCCAATACCCTGAATGGTTCGGCGCAGCTTCTTCGTTGTTGGGACCATTGGATATCGCACAGCTTTTCCCAGAGCATTACCGCCTGGGCCAGTTACTGGGCTCAGATCTAGCAGTTTGGCAGCAATATAACCCGACACAGAAAGCAGCAAATCTAACTGGCACAGCACTCCGATTCTGCACAGCGGAGGAGGCTTTCGACCGTCCGCTCAATGATGCTTTTGCTGCTGCATTGCAATCTCTGGGCATTCCGTTTGAATACTATGTCTATACTGGTGCACACGATACTGCTTTTGTCCGTGAGCATCTCGATGAGCATTTTTATTTCCACCGGAGTTTATTTGATCGGGATATGAAAGGGATTGGGTAGGGGGTAAATAGCATGAACCTGAAGCAGATGGCAGCGGCCAGGGCAGTTGAGATGGTAAGCAGTGGCATGGTGCTTGGCCTCGGCACCGGATCTACGGCGCGCTATGCCGTTGAGATGATCGGCGAGCGATTGCGCGATGGCCGGCTGCAGGATATTGTCGGCGTGCCCACCTCCAAGGCAACTGAGAAAATTGCCCTGGAGGTAGGGATACCTCTCACAACGCTGCGCGAACACCCGGTGCTTGATCTCACCATTGATGGAGCAGATGAAGTAGACCCTTATTTGGTTTTGATCAAAGGATTGGGTGGGGCGTTGGTGCGTGAAAAGATTGTCGCACGTGCCTCGCGACAGGTAGTTATCATTGTGGATGAATCTAAGCTCGTACAGACACTGGGTAGCAAAGCTCCTTTGCCTGTTGAGGTGATTCCTTTTGGCTGGGGCACGTATCTGAGCCAAATCCGCAGTTTCGGCTGCGAACCTGTGCTGCGCATGAGTGGCACAGAGCCTTACATTTCCGATGGAGGCAATTACATTGTGGATTGTCGCTTTGAATGCATCGAAAATCCAGCCGAGCTGGAATGTGCGCTCAACTGTATCCCTGGTGTGGTGGACAATGGCTTGTTCGTTGGCTTGGCCTCGTTGGTTATCGTGGCATCAGAATCTGGTGTGCGCGAGTTGAGGCCTAGCGGAGAATCTATTTGACAGTGCTCTTGTTCTGTGCAACAATAGCCCAAGTGGTTGGTTTGAATCAAGCCCCTACATGACATGGAGGCTGTGATGATGATTTCAGCAGCCCGATCTCAAAGGCGAGGAGGGCATATGCAGAAGGTTATTCTTGATGGCGAGAGCCTTACAATAGACACAGTGGTACAAGTTGCCAAGGCCTGGCAGCATCCAGAAACAGTTCACGTCGAACTAGCCCCTGCAGCGATGGAGCGAGTCCGGGCCAGCCGAGTAATGGTAGAACGCCTCATCGCCCGTCACAAAGTGGTCTATGGCGTCACTACCGGCTTTGGCGCCTTTAAGGACCGTGTTATTGCTGCAGACCAAACAGCTCAGTTGCAGCGTAATCTATTGATGAGCCACACGGTAGGCGTAGGCCCGCTGCTGCCCGAAGCCACGGTGCGAGCAATGATGCTCATTCGTGCCAATACATTGGCTAAGGGGTATTCCGGAATCCGACTAGATACCTTGCAAGCGTTGCTGGATCTCCTGAATCGTGGTGTGCATCCCGTTGTTCCCGCGCAAGGTTCCGTTGGCGCCAGCGGGGATCTGGCGCCACTGGCACACATGGCAGTAGTCTTGGTTGGCCTGGGCGAGGCTGTATACCGAGGCGGGCATTTGAGCGGGGCTGAAGCTCTGCGGCGGAGTGGGCTGAAGCCTATAGCCCTGGAAGCTAAGGAGGGTGTGGCTCTGTTGAATGGCACAAGCCTGATGACGGCTATGGGATGCCTCGTGTGTGACCGAGCCCACAAATTGATGCAGACTGCAGATATTGCCGCCGCTTTGAGCCTAGAAGCACTCCATGGCACGCTGCGCGCCTTTGATCCTCGTTTGCATGCCTTGCGGCCCCATCCGGGGCAAGTGGCTTGCGCGGCGCATATGAGGGCATTGCTCGAAGGCAGTGAGTTTGTGCGCGGTGACGATAACGTTAATGTGCAAGACGCTTATACATTGCGCTGTGTGCCACAGGTGCATGGTGCCGTTCGCGATGTGGTTACCCATGTGCAATCTGTCCTGGCCATCGAATTGAACGCAGTTACAGATAACCCGTTGCTCTTCCAGGAGGGAGGAGAAGACTTTGCACTCTCTGGGGGAAACTTTCATGGGGAGCCGATAGCACTGGCGATGGATTACTTGGGTCTAGCCCTGACGGACCTGGGCAATATGTCGGAGCGGCGCATCGCTCGCTTGCTTGACCCCGCAAGCAACGGTGGTGTTTTGCCTCCGTTCCTGACCGATCAAGGCGGGCTCAACTCTGGCTTTATGATGCTGCAGTATACAGCGGCAGCATTGGCTTCAGAAAACAAGGTGCTAGCTCATCCTGCCAGTGCTGATTCGATTCCTACTTCAGCCAATGCCGAGGATCACGTGAGCATGGGCGTGACAGCGGCACGCAAAGCGGAGCAGATCGTCGAGCACGTAGAAACCATTCTTGCCTTAGAACTGCTATGTGCCGCACAGGGTATAGATTTCAGAAAGCGGGAACAGCCCACACTCCGCTTAGGACGTGGCACGGAAGCAGCATACAGGGCAATTCGGGAGCGAATACCTTTTGTTGCGACTGACGAAGTCATGTATCCACATATTGAGGCCACGAAGCAATTGGTACAAGAGGGATGGATTGCCACAGTAGCAGAGCAAGTTTGCCAACCGAGTCGCTAGAGGATGACCACAGTGTTTGATTTCATTGTCGAGAAAACAGATCCTGTTAGCCGCGCTCGCGCGGGCATATTGAGCACACCCCATGGCGATATCCCTACGCCTGTTTTTGCTCCTGTAGGCACCCAAGCCACGGTCAAGACGCTGACTCCTGATGAATTGAGGGAAATGGGCGCGGCACTCATCCTGGCCAATACCTATCACCTCTACCTTCGTCCTGGGGCAGATGTGATTGCGCGTCTTGGTGGTTTGCATCGCTTTATGGGCTGGCCTGGGCCTATCCTTACTGATAGCGGCGGGTTCCAGGTGTTCAGTCTGGAGAGCCTGCGCAAAGTCAGCGATGAAGGGGTTGTTTTTCGCTCCCATATAGATGGCTCTGAGCACTTTTTCTCGCCAGAGAAAGCGATCCAGGTACAAGAAAAGCTTGGCGCAGATATTATCATGGCGCTGGATGAATGTCCTGATCCCATGGATTATGAGTACAACAAGGCTGCTTTGCGGCGGACACATCTCTGGGCTGAACGTTGCCAACGCGCTCATACGCGCTCAGATCAAGCGCTATTTGGCATCGTGCAGGGAGGCATTTTCCCTGACCTGCGCCGGGAAAGTGTCCAATTTCTGACCTCTCTCGGTTTCGCAGGTTATGGTATAGGTGGCTTGAGCGTGGGTGAACCGAAGGACAAGACATGGGAGACGCTCGATTTTACCGTACCGTTGTTGCCAGAGGACAAGCCGCGTTATTTGATGGGTGTTGGCTCACCAGAGGATTTGTTCGAGGGCGTGGAACGGGGTGTTGATATTTTCGATTGTGCGCTTCCCACTCGTCTAGCACGCAATGGGGCATTGTTTACTGCTTACGGACGCATTAACCTGCGCAAAGCCGAATTTGCAGAAAAGGACGAGCCTATCGAAAAGGGCTGTGGTTGCTATACCTGCCAACGCTTTTCCTTGGCTTACTTGCACCACCTGTACAAGGCGGGCGAGATTCTGGGTTTGCGGTTGAATACTATCCATAACCTCTATTTCTTGCTCGATCTGATGCGGCGCATTCGGCAAGCTATCCTGGAGAGCAATTTTGCTGCTTTGAAGGCTAGCTTTTTGGCGCATTATGTGCCGGTGATGGATGAGGATGAGCAAAGGAGGGAGGAGTTGGCACGCCGGCGGGGGAGGGCTATGGATTGAGTAACTATCCTTTTAGCGCTAAAGCGCTCACTACGAACTTTGGCTCTTTCTTTTTCTGTATGACATAATCTTTGCGAGGAAGGTTACAGTGAGTATCTTTCAGGCAATGATCCTTGGCTTGGTCCAAGGAGCGACGGAGTTTATTCCTGTTAGCAGTTCTGCGCATCTGGTACTAGTACCTTGGTTCCTCAATTGGCCCAATCCTGGCCTGGCTTTTGACACTGTCCTGCACTTGGGCACGCTGCTGGCAGTGCTCACTGTTTTCTGGCGTGATTTTTACGCGATAGCTGTTGCTTGGCTGCGCCATGTGGCGAGAATGGTTGCTGGCCGGCATCTTGAGCCAGGCTCTTATCCTGAGCGGGGTACAGAGCCATGGTTCATGAAGATGCTTCGGTGCGCACAGCATGACGATGGGGATGCTTGTGCAGTGCACGGGACAGATGCAGCACAAGCAAAGATGGCATGGTGGATCATCTTGGGCACTGTTCCTGCGGCGGTCATGGGCACGCTCTGGGAAGAACAATTCGAGGCCCTTTTCCATAGCCCTGTGCATGTCTCGGCGTTGCTATTAGTCACCGGCCTTTGGTTGATGCTTGCCGAGCGCTTTGGATGTAGGCAGCACCAAGCAGAGGACTTGCGCTGGTGGCAAGTACTGCTTATGGGCATTGCACAAGGCTGTGCGATTGCACCGGGCATTTCGCGCTCTGGTGCGACGATCGGGGCGGGGCTTTTCTTGGGATTGCGGCGTGAGGCTGCAACGCGTTTTTCCTTTTTGTTGGCAACCCCGATCATTTTGGGTGCAGGATTGCTGCAGGTGAAACGGCTGCTCGCATCACCAAACTTGGATGCTGCTCTGCTGCCGTTAGTACTTGCTTTTTTAGCTGCATTCCTAAGCGGTTATGCTTGCATTCGCTTTCTACTGAGCTTTGTCAGGCGACGCGGTGTGCAAGTTTTTGCTGCGTATTGCTGGCTGCTCGGCTGTACTGCCATCGTGATCTATCTGCTCAGATAATATGTGCATGTGATTGGTTATGTGCACAAAACCTTCTACGATTTTACTCCTGATCGTCCTTTTGCTAGCCAGTGCTTTGGTAGGTTCTTGCGGCCAGCCTC
>JBMFPM010000111.1:0-6547 GCA_049969135.1 Anaerolineae bacterium | reverse complement strand
GGCGAAAAGCCTCGCAAACCCGTCCGCTGTCAAAGACGGGATTGAACATCGTTCAAAGCGAAGGAGCAAGTCTGCCAAAGGAGGTAACCCGTATGAGACGATGGAATGGATGGGGCGATGAGACATTTTTCTATCCGTTGCCGGACTCGGCGGTGTCATTCCTGCAGGAAAGGATTGGCCCGGCAAAACCACCCCGTGATGTTACTCTGGATGAGGTCATTTCCGCAGTACCCGACTCCCGTTTGCCTTCCCATCCCTTGGTAAACACGGAGCCATTCGAGCGTGTTCTCCATGCCCGTGGTCAGAGCCTGCCAGACTGGATCGCTCTGCGCAGCGGACGCATTCCTGCCTTCCCCGATGGGGTGGCTTATCCCACTACCAATGCTCAGGTCCGTGAACTGCTCGCCTATGCAGCCCGTGTTGGAGCACGATTGATTCCCTATGGCGGAGGAACCAGTGTAGTCGGTCATATCAATGTCCTGCCTGGCGAAGCACCAGTGCTGACCGTAGATTTGAGCCGTATGAACCGAATGTTGCATTTTGATGAGATTAGCCATCTGGCAACCTTTGGGGCAGGGATTTTTGGCCCTGATCTGGAGGCTCAACTCCGTGCACGAGGTTTTACCTTAGGACACTTTCCGCAGTCTTTCGAACTCTCCAGCCTCGGTGGCTGGATTGTTACCCGTTCGAATGGTCAGCAGTCGCTGGGCTATGGCCGCATTGAGGCGATGTTTGCTGGAGGGCGGCTCGAAGCCCCTGCTGGCACCTTGATCCTGCCGCCATTCCCCGCTTCAGCGGCGGGGCCAGATTTGCGCGAGATCGTGTTGGGCTCTGAGGGGCGGCTGGGTATTCTGACCGAGGCGACTGTGCGCATCAGACGCTTGCCAGAACGCGAAGAGTTTCGCGCTGTCTTTTTCCCAGACTTTCAGCAAGGTCAAGAGGCAATCCGCGAGATGATGCAGGCTCGCCTTCCGCTGTCTATGCTACGTTTGAGCACACCACTTGAAACTGAAACGACGCTGGCTCTGGCTGGTCACGAGAAGGTTATTCACTGGCTCAAGGAATTGTTGCGGCTGCGCGGAGTGGGTGACCAACGTTGCATGCTTATCCTGGGCATTACCGGAAGTGCATCGTCGGTGCGCTTGGGCCGTGAAGAAGCACTGGCTGTGGCCAGGAAATATGGCGGAGTACATGTCGGGCAACTCTTCGGCAACCAATGGCGAAAGAGTAGGTTCCGCACTCCATACCTACGTAACACTTTGTGGGAGATGGGCTATGCTCTGGATACTCTGGAAACAGCTACGCGATGGAGCAATATTGCCCGCATGGTGGACGTGGTTGAGCACGCCTTGCGACATGGTCTAGAGGATATCGGTGAGCGAGTGCTCGCTTTTAGTCACCTATCCCACACTTACCCATGGGGTTCTAATGTCTACACCACGTATCTGTACCGTATCCCCGCAGATGGCAACCCTGAAGAGACGTTATGCCGGTGGCAAGTCTTGAAGACGGCGGCTAGTCAAGCCATTATCGCAGCAGGGGGAACGATCACTCACCAGCACGGCATCGGTACGGACCATTTGCCCTATCTAGCTATTGAGAAAGGTGAGTTGGGCATGGCAGCCTTGCGTAGCCTATCTCAATGCTTTGACCCCCAGGGCATTATGAATCCCAATAAACTGCTTGCGCGATAAGGGGTACATCATGAATTCCAATTCAGGAGCATAGGGAATGTGGCAAGGTCATTGGCGCGATAGCATTTGGTCCCAACTCGATCAGCCTTGGGATGTGATCGTGGTTGGAGGAGGTATTACCGGCGCGGGCATCTTGCGCCAGGCAACGCATCTGCGGCTGCGCACGCTGCTGGTGGAAAAGAATGATTTTGCTTGGGGCACTTCCAGCCGCTCAACAAAGCTTGTCCATGGCGGCCTTCGCTACCTAGCACAAGGCCAGTACAGTGTAACACGCGAATCCGTGCGCGAACGAGAATGGCTAATGCATCAAGCTCCCGGGTTGATCAACGTTTTGGGTTTTCTATTCGGAATCTATGAGGGTGAAGCTCCTCATCGTAAAGCAGCAGCCATCGGCCTGGCAGTATATGACTTGTTTGGACATAAATGGGCGCACCATTATTACAAAAGTGATGATTTTCTGATGCTTGCTCCGCATATCAATCAAGAAAGGCTCAAAGGCGGCTACCAGTATTTTGATGCTGTAACGGATGACGCGCGTATGGTGTTGCGCCTCATCCATGAGGCGGTGGATGCTGGCGCTACGGCCCTGAACTACGCTGCGGCAGAAAAGCTGCTCTTGGGTCGCGATGGCAAGGTAAAAGGCGTTGTGGTGCGCGATAGGCTCACTGGGCGCACGCTGGAGTTGGAAGCACGGGTAGTAATCAGTGCCACTGGCGCCTGGGCTGATCGGTTGCGCAGCCAAATTGGAGGCAAACCGCGTATCCGCCCCTCTCGTGGCAGTCATCTCCTCTTCCCTGCCTGGCGCATGCCTGTGGCACAGGCGATCACCCTTGTTCATCCTCGGGACAAACGTCCCGTCTTTGTTCTACCCTGGGAAGGAGCCACTCTGGCCGGGACCACGGACCTGGACCATACACAACCCCTCGATGAAGAGCCGCATGTAGAGCCGATTGAAATTGAGTATCTCATGGAAGCGTTGGATGCCAAGTTTCCTTCGTTACGTTTGCAGGCAAAGGATATCATAGCAACTTTTTCCGGAGTGCGTCCGAACGTTGCCTCAGGCAAAGAAGTGGATCCGCACAAGGAATCGCGAGCACACGTCGTTCTGGAAGAAAGTGGTCTGGTTACTATCACCGGGGGTAAACTGACTACCTTCCGCCCTATGGCATTAGATGCGCTGCGTGTTGCGCAACGCGTCTGGCCTGGGATTCCTGCTCCCGATATCAATGCCCCTATGTTTGACCCGTTGCCCTTAGACCTGGCTGATGTCACCGCACTGGATTTTTATGCTCGTCAGCGCTTACTAGGACGCTACGGTGTACGCACGCCAGCCTTGGTTGCTGCTGCTTCACCCGGAGAACTTGACGTTATCCCTGAGACGGATACTCTGTGGGCAGAGTTGCGTTGGGCTGCACGCAATGAGGGGATAGTGCATTTAGATGATCTACTGCTGCGGCGGGTGCGCATTGGACTGCTTCTGCCCCACGGGGCTATGCCCATCATGGATACCATCCGCGCCATTGTCCAACCTGAGCTAGGTTGGGACGATGCAAGATGGGAAGCGGAAGTCGCAGCATACGCCGAGCTTTGGGCGCGAGCGTACAGCCCCAGGAATGAGATGTAGCCGCTAACTCGTTCCTTCGTCTCTAGCGCCTGACATCCCAGTTTGTACAACCAACATGCTCAAAACGGTTTGCCTCCGCTTCCGTGAGCCCCTCTACGTACCAGGAATCGCTGATCCTTCTGAGCAGAAAATGGGAATAATGCTGTCCTGTCCTATCCTCAATCTCCTGGCCAATAACGATGCACCAGGTCTCCCGATCGCCGGAATCCGGCGGGCATCCCGATACCCCGCTGCTAGATGGCAATTGAGGAACGATATGCTGTTCTTCAGGCGCTCCTGGCGCCTTTTGTGCGGATATGATGCGGTAACTGATCTTCGTGCCAGCCAAGTGAGCAATGTTTTCGTCTAGAGCTTTCTTGCCCTCTGGGGGCAATCCTCCAGAGCTGCAGCTAGCCAGAACACAAAGCATTGCCGCTACTACCAGCATGCTTGTCACCTGCGCTCTGTATTTGGCAAGCATTTTCAATTACCTCCCAGCTACGGATGACTCCGCAGCTTCTCGTACACGCCTACGCCGAAGCAAGCAACAGTATAAACATAAAGAGACAATACACATCCCGTAAAGAAAATGGAAGAGACAAAGAAAGGGATGTTTTTCCCCAAGGAATTCCTGGCATACAACATACCAGGTGCCCAAAGCGCAGCAACAACGATGAAAGGCAGCACCCAGACAAGCCAACGCCATTCCTTCCTCCATTTCGCTCCCCAACGATCATGCCCAAAGACGAGCAAACAGGAGAGTGAATAAATATAAATGGCTTGCAATGGCCAGAGCATAGGAGAAGACAAAGGCGAGAAACCCAGCCACTGTAGAGGCAGGCTGAGCAAAGCCATGGGCATAATCAGCAGCATTGCTGGTGCCCAAAAGTCGAAGGGACGCAGCAAATCGTAAAGCGGGGGTTGGACCACACCAGGCACATCGTCCACAAAGGCATATGCTTGGATATAGCCAGCCGTAACGAAAGCTAACAAGAGGATCGTACAGAGAGCTTTGCGTGTATTGAGCTTGAGCAACTCGCCCAAGATACTGGTTGTCTCGCTCATTGACCACTACTCCCGAGGGCTGCTTTTGTTCATCAACCCTCTACCTGTTTGGAGAACCCTATCAAGTATACCATAATAACCCCTCATTCTGCAAACGCAGCTTTTGACAAAACCAACGAAGTAGTTAGAATAGTTACGAGTCTTGTTGTAGAAGCACTCGGTAATATTCATACTAGTAAAGGCGATGAAGAGGACGAGTATACGGCAGTAGATGCTACAGAGAGCTGCGCGGAGGTTGAGAAGCAGTGCAGATAAGCCGTAGAAAATGGCCTCGGAGCTGTAAGCAGAACGGGGATGCTTCGCCGTGAGACACTTGTTATCTCAACTGTGGTGAAGGGTCTGACCCCAGTAAGCTGAGCCGACTTGCCCCCGTTAAATGGGCACAGTGCCAGCATATATGGCACTGACTGAGGCTGTTGATGCGAATCAACAGCGAATTAGGGTGGTACCACGAGAGCAAACCCTCGTCCCTGATGGACGAGGGTTTTTGTTATGATAGGGCAGATAATATAGTATTGGTATGGTTTTGCAAGGAATGCGAATTAAAAGCTTGTTCTACTAGAAAAAGCGAACACTCCTGAAGGAGGTTTTCAATGGGCAAATTTTATGTTACGACACCTATATACTATGTGAACGATGTGCCGCACATCGGACATGCTTATACAACGATCGCTGCCGATGTACTGGCACGCTATCATCGTCTTATGGGAGATGACGTCTTCTTCCTAACCGGCACGGACGAGCACGGACAGAATATCGAGCGCATTGCCGAGGAGAAAGGTCTCTCGCCACAGGAATATTGTGACAGCATTGTTGCGCAATTTAAAGAACTCTGGCGAATGCTGGACATTTCCAATGACTATTTTATACGCACTACCGATGCGCGGCATATCTCCGCGGTGCAAAAGTTTGCCCGTGCTCTCCTTGCTTCTAAAGATGTATACCGAGGCCGGTATGCGGGCTGGTATTGCTCCCGCTGTGAGGCTTTTTACCAGCCTGATGAGCTTTTGCCCGGCAATCTCTGCAGTGTGCATCAACGTCCTTGCGAGTGGACCGAAGAGGAAAACTATTTCTTTGCCCTTTCGCGTTATCAAGATAAGTTGTACCACTTGATTGCTGAGACAGATTTCGTGCAGCCTGAAACACGTCGCAATGAGCTTCTCGGCGTCTTGCGTCAAGGGTTACAAGATTTTAGCATTTCCCGTGAGCGCGTGCGCTGGGGCGTCCCTCTGCCTGATGATCCGCAACAAGTGTTGTACGTGTGGGTAGATGCGTTGCTCAACTACATTACAGCTATTGGCTACGGGGATAACCCTGAAATGTTCCAGCGCTACTGGCCGGCCGATGTGCATTTGATGGCCAAGGAAATCATCCGCTTCCACTGCCTATACTGGCCAGCAATGCTCATGGCCGTTGGCTTGCCAGTGCCACGCCTGGTATTTGCACACGGATGGCTAACCAAAGATGGACAAAAGCTGAGCAAAACTACCGGCAATATTATTGACCCCTTTGATTTGGTCAGGCGATTTGGCTCGGATGCCGTACGCTATTTCTTCCTGCGGGAGGGAGCTTTTGGCGCGGATTGGGATTACACCGATGCAGCCTTCGTGCGCCGCTACAATGCGGACTTGGCTAACGACTTTGGCAACCTGCTGAACCGCACGGTGCAGATGGTTGTGCGTTACTTCAGCGGTATCGTACCTCAGGCTAAAGCTGAACCAGAAGCAGTAGACCAGAAACTGCTGGCTACAGCAGCGCAGCTAGGGGAGCAGGTTGCCGATGCGGTGCGGCGAGTGGCGTTGCAGGAAGTGCTGATCCTCATCTGGAAAGTAGTAGAGGCTGCGAATAAATATGTACAGGATACAGCCCCCTGGGAACTAGCAAAAGCGCGCAAAGCTGGTTCGGTACAGGCTGGGGAGCGCCTAGCCACCGTATTGTACAATTTGGTGGATGTGTTGCGACTACTGGGATATATTGTAGAGCCCGTGATGCCACGCAAAGCAAGAGAGCTTCTGAAGCAATTGGGGCTAGAATTTGATCCCAGTATCGGCTGGCAGTCTCTTACTGCTGTAGGGACATATCCGGCCGGCACCCCACTCTCTCCAGGAGAAGTGCTCTTCCCACGCTACGAGCAATAAGCGCATTATTGGATAAGCTGCCAAAGCCACGGTGCACAGGATTGCTT
>JBMFPM010000110.1:0-6600 GCA_049969135.1 Anaerolineae bacterium | reverse complement strand
CCTGCGCTGAATCTCGAAGGAACTAGCTCCTAGCGCTTCCGCTTGCTGCGTGAGAAGAACGGCAACAGCAGTGGATTCACGAAAGTAGTCAAGTTAGCAAGTCCAGTTTGAGCCAACACCCGCACTTTGTAGAGCAAATCCTCGAGCGAGATGAAATACGATGGAGCAACTTCAAGCATCGTAAGGGGTTCCCTATCCACTGCACCATAGTTTACCACGGCTGAGGCCCAGTTCAATCCTGCACCAAAACTAACCAGCAAGATATTATCCCCTTCCCGAATCCGGCCCTGCTCAAAAGCTTCACACAACGCTATAGCAATGGAAGCGGAAGAGGTATTGGCGTAGCGGTCGACATTGATGAAAACCTTCTCCAAAGGGAAACTGAGGGTTTTGCAGATCCACTCAATGAAACGCAGGTTAGATTGCTGAGGAATAACCAGCGCGATGTCCTCTTTAGAGAGGCCGCTCTCAGCCAGTGCACGGTGTACTGCGGGACCAACAGTTTGTACTGCAAAGCGGAGGATACGCCGACCATCCATGTGTAGGTAGCGCAAATCGCGGGCGAATGGTTCATCGCTAGGCGGATACTTGCTCCCGGAAGCGTAGTGGATGAGGGATTGATAACCTGCTCCTTCCGTACCCATGGCGAAAGAAAGCACACCGGTGGGTTGGTCTGCTGCTTCCAGGATCACTGCCCCCGCGCCATCTCCAAACAACACACAGGTACGCCGATCGCTCCAATCTACAAAGTATGAAATAATCTCCGCACCAATGACCAACACTCGCTTGTAAGCCCCGGTAGCGATAAACTGGCTGCCTATCGCCATGCCATAGAGAAAACCCGGACATCCCGCGCGCAAATCAAAGGCAGCAGCCTTTGTGGCGCCCAATTGGTCTTGGATCATGGGCGCCGCGCCAGGCAAATGGTAATCAGGAGAATAGGTGGAGACAATGATCAGATCCAATGCTGTGGGATGCAATCCCGCAACCGAAAGGGCATCACGCGCTGCTGCCACAGCCATGGGCACGACTGTCTCTCCTGGTTCAACCACCCTACGCTCACGGATGCCCGTGTGGCTGACGATCCACTCGTCACTCGTATTGACTTGTCTTGCCAGATCCTCGTTGGTCACCACCTTCGTCGGCAAGT
The DNA here is from genome assembly GCA_049969135.1 of Anaerolineae bacterium. Lineage (GTDB taxonomy): Bacteria > Chloroflexota > Anaerolineae > UBA2200 > UBA2200 > JACIWX01. The sequence goes on along the minus strand of JBMFPM010000110.1, from coordinate 5,450 downwards.
ACTTACCCCAACCAACAATTCCCGCATGTTTGGCCATTCCCAATTTCCCCCAGACTTGTGATGAAAAAAGAAAAGCGGGCCCCAGGGTAGCTTCCTTGCTGCCCGCTTATGAACTAAAATCCTAGGAAACACTCAATTTCTTGCTACATCCACCTTACGAACCGACTTGCCCAACATGCTGCGAACGGCCACGAAGCCAGGTATGCATCAGATACACCACACCCCCCGCCAAGGCAACAGCCGACCCCACCGCTGCTCCAATGAGCACGTCCCGCCGTGGGGAAAGGGAGGCGATACGCAATTCCTTATGCATCCGACGCCGTGCCGCCTCAGCCAAAGTTAGCTCAAGCTCTTGCTTGAAGGATGCCGAGGGCTTTACCGGAGCAAGAGCATCCCGCGCTTGCTGCGCTAACTCGACAAAGGCGAGAAGCTCTTTCCTCTCTGCTTCAGACATCTGCGCATAGTTCTTTCCGTCCATGATATTGCCATTCAACAAATCCTCGTGCATAGCAAGCATTTGCAGCAATTCTTTATTTTCCATCCCAATTCATCCTGTTTGTTTCTTCTGCAACTCTTGGCGCAAGGCTAACAAGGTGCGATGGTAAAGCGATTTGATTGCCCCTTCACTGCGGCCCATAATCTGCCCAATTTGCGCATTGGTCAAACCTTCGCTGAACTTGAGAATCAACAATTGTTGCTTTTCTGCCGGAAGGCGGCGAATGGCGTCCAGCAAGGCTCTCCTTTCTTCTTCCGCCTGCGTCGCATCCTCTGGCCTCTCTTCGTCTTTGCTGTACTCCACCAACGCATCTAAGGAAACCATCTGATGCTTGTGGCGATCGCGGTACCAATTGGCAACTGCATTGTGTGCAATGCGATATAACCAAGCGGAAAACGGTATCCCCTTGAATCGGTAATGCTCAAGGTGCACAAAAGCCTTCAGAAAGGTCCGCGCCGTCAGATCTTCGGCATCATGATGGTTACCAGTGCGCTGGTAGATATAGTTGTACACCCGATCCACATATCTGTGATACAGATCGGCAAACGCCAAGGGGTCGTTCTGCGCACGCTCAATAAGGAGACGTTCTTCCTCTTCCATCGCTCCTGCCTTGTAGGCGTGGCGCTAACCGGCTACCCGCTTTGTTTTTAATAACACCGCCATCATGGTGTAGTTACGGCAGCGCGCACGCGGGTATGAAAACTAGCCTGGATCTACCAAAGACGGCAGCCATTCTAATGCGCCATCGCGCGGCTGTCAAACCCACAAAAAGCACGGCAGGGAGTCATGACAGCCAAATCCTGCCCGGCGATTGGATGATATTGGCTGTAGTGCGAAATGGTGGTATACTATGCAAAACCAGAACCAGGAAAGGATAGTGCAACGATCATCAACCGACGCCTGTTTGCTTGTCTCCTTATTACCATAGCAGCTTTCGTAGGACTCTACTTCGGGGCAGACCATACGTTAGCCCAGCCCCCGCAGCCACCCCAACGCTTTACATGGGTGGAGGGCTTGGATGACCTGTACCCGCGCGATTACGGGCCCTACCTGTCACGCCCTACGCCCACCACCCAATCAGCAGACGACATCCCACGACCTGACCCTTCCTTTGCGGTGGATTTCGCCCATTATCCGATATCAGAAGAAATCGCAACTTTCCTGTACCAACTGGAAAGCACTTACCCAGAATTGGCCGAGGTGATGATCGCCGGCTATTCATGGCAAGGACGCCCTATTGTAGGACTACGTATCGGCAATGAAGCCAATGGCGAGCCTGATCGCCGTCCAGCGATGTACATGGACGGGCAGCACCATGCCCGTGAAGCGGTCAGTTCCCAGGCTGTGCTATACTTCCTGTGGTACCTCCTTTCACGCTACGGCAATGACGCGTTCGTCACCCGCCTGCTGGATACACGCACGGTCTACGCTATTCCCTGCGTGAACCCCGACGGCAATGACATTTTCCTCTACTCAGACCAAAGGCAACGTAGGACCGCCAACCCTACTGTTAGCGACGATGACCGAGATGGGCAATTCGACGAGGATGGACGCGAAAATGCCGGCTATGGCACGTACGAGATTTATCATTACACATTCGATGCGCAGTGGGTAGCCGAGCACCCCGACGACCCGTTTGCCGAAGGCTGGCAAAGCCATCTGCTCAGCCGCACTTTTGCAGGTCTGTTCGACGGCGAGGGAAAAGAGATCCCTCAAGTGGATAACGACGGGGATGGACGGAACGGCGAGGACCCTCCAGGCGGGGTAGATGCCAACCGTAACTACGATAGCCACTGGGAACTAGGGAGCAGCACCCCCTGGTCAGACATTTACCGCGGACCCGTGGTGTTCTCTGAACCAGAGACCCGTGCTGTGCGCGATTTCGTGCTGGCTCGACCCAACTGCTCCACTGCGCTCACCTTTCATTCCGGCAGCGATATTTTGCTGCACCCCTGGGCATGGTCTAGCGAAGCAGAATTGCCGGACAGATTCTGGTATGAAATGCTCTCGCGCAAAGGAAGTCAGCTCAGTGAGAGAAACGGCTTCCGAGGTGCACCCCATGCCTGGACGGCACACGGGCTGTACCCTGCCAGTGGCAGCACTCTGGATTGGCTCTACGAGCAGGGCATCCTGGCTTGGGCTCCAGAGACCTATGCCGCAAGCAGCCTGTCTTTTGCCACACGCATTACTATGACCAACACTTACAGCGTTGGATTGAGTATAGGTGAGGGGTTCAACCCAGCACCAGAAGCCATCCTGCTCACAGCAGACCGCTGGCTGCATTGGAGTCTTTATCTCTTGGCTGCCACACCGAACGCCGGGCTCAGCAGGGTAGAACTTGGAAGCAACTCCCTACGCCTGACTGTAGCCAACGATGGCTTGCTCCCACTGAACATCCGGGTGAACGCGCAAACTGAGCAAGGCACTTACACCACCACCGTGGCCAGCCTCAGCGCTGCAGAGCGGCTCTATACCGTGCCTTTCCAGCCTTCCTCGCTTCCTCAAACCATAACGGTTACCTTGACCGCCGCAAGCCCGATCACTACGGCAACCGGACGGATACAAGAGCAAGTAGTCAAATTGGAAATCGAGGGGCAAACCGTGCGCATTGTGGAGGGGCAACTAGAGCCTTTCATGGCGCTAGGGGATGCCTTTGGAGGTTGGTTTGCTAGTTACGAATGGGATTCGCCGGATTACCACCTAGGGCCAGGGCTGTTGCATGAGATGTTTCTGCCTGTAGTACAAGGGAGGAGATAATCCTGGCACGTCCCTCGATATGGCTGTGGACAGTCCGAGTCTTTCCTTTGTCATGCTGAGCATCCCCGCTTCTTGGGCGGCATGCGGGAACGGCGGCGGACCGTGGTCCGCCGCCTTTGGGAGAATCCCCTGTTGCGGGCAGCATAGGAACTGTCGCCGCCTCAAACACACCCCGCAGCCTGGGCTCCCACGCCCAGGCATTTTGTGCGCCTTTCCAGCAATGACAACGAAGGGGGGCTCTAACAGCGGGGGCTTCACCAAACAATGCTCTGTTCAGCCACACTACGTAGCGGGGCTATGATATTGCCGCTAAATCTGCGAGGATGGCTTCCTGAACCTGAGGCAGGTACTCAAATCCGCTGGGATAAATCAAACGGCGCACAGGAACTTGCTGCACCATCCGCGCGAAAAAGTCCAAACGTTGTGCCTGTAATCCCAACTGCTCCACGACCGAGGCAACGAAGGAATGGCGCACCAACTCGATCAGCGCATCCCGCCGCGAAAGCGGTGAGATTTCAACCTGTGTCCCATGCTCCTGCGCATCGCGCCGCTCCGGGAGGTAGATACAAGCCAGCGGCTTTGCCTCGTCACAGAAAGTACCAAAACTACCTGGGCCAATCGGGACGCAGCGCTTGGCATACGCAGGGTGCACGAACTCCAAGTTTTCATAATCCCCTAGGAAATATTGCGCTTCGTCCGGCCATAAGCGCATTTGGGGATAGCCCGGGCGGCCCTGCAGAGTTGTGCTAACATGCTCTACAGGCAGGATGTCATCTGTGAGCAAGGGATAACCTGCCTGCACCATGGCTGCCGCAAGCGTGCTCTTGCCTGCGCTGTTGGCGGACAAGAACGCTACTGCACGGCCGCTCACCACAACGGCTGACGCGTGCAGTGTAGGAATGCCTTGTCGTTCTAACCATAACGAGATCACCGGTCCCAGGAACTGTATCTCAACCAGATAAGCATACTCGGGATTGAGCACGTGACAGACAACGCGTTCAGGCCAGAGGTAGTAATCAGCAATGCGGGGAAAACGGACCACGTCGCAACCCGCCAAGCGATAGAAATGAGCCACGCTTTTGCCATCCTCCGTGCGGTAGGGTGTGCGATGGGAAAAGATCCCTTGCTCCCAGCCAGCAGGAAGTGGCACTTCCAGTGTGCAAGTAAAGGTCAAATCGGCTGCACCTGTGGCTGGTGCCAACCGAGAGGTAAAGGGGAAATCGCTGGCAAGCGTCAGACCAAAGAGGCGATGGGTCTTCCACGTCACTGGCACTGCGCATTTTGGGGGGTTATTCGCTATCGCTTGGCTCATCAATCCACTCTAACAACCCTTTAGCCAGCAATTCATCCACAAAAGTTTGTAGGTCACTGCGCAACCTGTGCTCGTCTACTTTATACAGAGAAGTTAGGTATGCGGCAGCCACTTCCAAATCGCCATAGCCCGCCAAAGCCCGCCACATATCCGCCGCAACGCCTTCCAGGCCATAGACCAGTTCCGTACGCAGGTCACAAAGGACGATCTTGTCAGCATCGAAATGAAAAGCGACTCCATCCGGGCTGCGCAAGGTTGGCTGTGCCTGGTCATTCGGGGGTATTCCCAGACGCGCCCAGTTCTTCAGGCAGCGATCCGGTGCCGTTAACCACCAGCCCTCTTCCACCCGCTCGGCCTCTGGATTCCAGACCGGGCGGTCTGGCTCACTCCATGGGAAAACGACCATCTCTGGCAAACCCATCCAGTAGACAGGCCGCCTTGCCCGCTGGCGCCAGCGCTCTTTCCACGCCAGGTATTCGCTTTCTGGCGCGTAGCGCTCGGGAGCCAGGTCGCGCAGGTCATGCACCGCCAGGCAGGCTACCACACGCGGCTCCCGGCGCAGGAACTCTGTCCGCAAATTGGGGTGGGAATAGAGGTGAGCAAAAATTACCTCTTGGTTAGTAACCATATTCAGGAATTGCGCAAAGCGTGCGCCGGAGTAGGCAGCGTCATCAACGACGACCAACGGCACGTCCGTTGCAAGGGACATCAGCGCATCCGGCTTGAGGTCCAGTACGTACGATAACATGCCCAGAACAATCAAACCACCACGGGGAATAGCGGCATAAGCAAAGCGAGACAACTCCGCTGCCCCAAAAGCCCCGACAAGCTGGGCAGCCAGTTGCTTCGTCGCTGCCTCAGCTTGCCGGTAGGTTATACGGCGAA
>JBMFPM010000109.1:0-6601 GCA_049969135.1 Anaerolineae bacterium | reverse complement strand
TATCTCAGGTCTTTGATTCTAGAGTGTGCGGATGAAAATGCCGTACCTGCAGGGGGTGCGCTGGCGGTAGGGCGAGAAGCTTTTGCCCAGGCAGTTACAGCAAAGATCGAGGCACATCCGCTGATTTCCTTGCAGCGCGTCGAGATACAGGAAATTCCGAAAGAGGGTATCGTGGTCGTTGCCACGGGCCCGCTTACCTCGTCAGCTCTAGCTCAGGACATTGCGCGTCTCACAGGCCAGGAATACCTTTACTTTTACGATGCCATGGCACCGATTGTCACGCTAGAGTCTATAGATATGAGCCGGGCTTTTCGGGCTTCACGTTATGGAAGAGGGCAGGATGACTATATTAATTGTCCCATGAAGCGCGAGGAATACGAACGTTTTGTGGATGAACTGCTGAAAGCAGAAACGATTCCATTACGTGACTTTGAACAAGAAGACGAGAGGTTCTTTGAAGCATGCCTGCCGATTGAAGTGCTTGCACGACGCGGGCGAGAAGCGCTGGCATTTGGGCCCCTGAAGCCGGTAGGGTTGGTAGACCCGCACACGGGCAAGCGGCCTTATGCGGTCGTGCAATTGCGGCAGGATAATTTGGCGGGTACATTATACAATCTGGTCGGCTTTCAGACGAACTTGAAGTGGAGTGAGCAAAAGCGTGTTTTCTCACTCATTCCAGGACTGGAGCACGCAGAGTTTGTGCGCTATGGGCAGATGCATCGCAATACCTTCATCAATGCGCCGACTTTGTTGGATGCGACCATGGAATGCCGGCGGCGAAGAGGATTGTTCTTTGCGGGGCAGATCACAGGGACTGAAGGCTACATTGGCTCTACAGCCAGCGGCTATGTTGCGGGGCTGAATGCAGCGCGGCTGGCAATGGGCATGCCGTTGGTAGAGTTCCCACGAGTTACGATGATCGGAGCCCTTTGCTACTATGTAGCTTCTGCGGAGGCGGCAGGATTTCAGCCCATGAAGCCGAATTTTGGCTTAATGCCGCCGCTTGCAGGTAGGCAGAAGGGCAAGAGACAGCGCTATCAAGGATACGCAGAAAGGGCACTTGCGGCGCTACGAGATTTTGTCGCGGAGCACGCTATCTTGCTCCAATAAGCAGCGATGTGCTTGCGTCGCTTCCAAGGATTTGGGGTAGGGGAGGGGAATGGGGCGAAAGCCCAGAAGGTAGCTATGTAGCGCCGTGGACCGCCTTGGTGGCAGGCCTGCGAGCGCTTCGTGTAGTCATAGCGCTTGTGTATTGCATTGCTTACCAGATTGCATTTCCAAAAGGATGGATTAGGCTATGCGAAAGCATGCGAACTGTTTTAGGAGCATGATACTCTTTGCGCTGTTGCTTGTCCCACTGCTGGCAGGCTGCGGGCGGAGTGAAGTGCAATTTGATGGCAAGAAGGCTTATCAGCACGTGCTTCGTCAATGCGCCTTTGGTCCACGTCCCACGGGGTCGGAAGAAAACCGCCAGACAGGCGATTACATCATTGCTGAACTACAAAAGCAGGGATGGATAACTGAAGTACAGGAATTCATTTACCAAGGTATCCATGCGCGCAATATCATCGGTGCGCGGGGTAGGGGGCCCTTGATCATCCTCGGAGCACACTATGATACGCGGCCCATTGCAGACCGCGATCCAGTGGACATGAACCAACCAATCCTCGGTGCCAACGATGGCGCCAGTGGCGTGGCGGTACTGTTGGAACTGGCACGAACCCTGAACCTCAACAAAGCTGGAGTACAGGTTTGGCTTGCTTTCTTCGATGCAGAGGACCGAGGCAACATCAACGGATGGCCATTTTCCGTAGGCGCTTCCTATATGGCACAAAACCTATCCGTACGGCCTGAGGCTGTTGTTGTCGTGGACATGATCGGAGATAGCGAACAAGAAATTTTCTGGGAGAGAAATTCCGATGAGCCATTGATGAGGACCTTGTGGGCAATAGCAGCCGATCTGGGTTATGAAGCCTATTTTGTTCCCCAGTACCGCTATGCTATTATAGATGACCACCTACCATTTCGCCAGCAGGGGCTGGCAGCAGTGGATATCATTGATTTTGACTATCCTTACTGGCACACGACGGAAGACACTCCGGACAAAGTGAGCCCGGAGAGCCTGTTGCGAGTAGGCCGTGTGCTCGAAACTTGGATTGAAGAACACCACTAGCCATAGGAGGAACATTGTGAAACTGGCTAAACGTATTGCCGACCTTCCACCCTACATTTTTGCTGAGGCGGGCCAAAAACTGGAACAGATGAGGGCAAAGGGCATTGATGTCATCAACCTGGGTATCGGCAGCCCAGACCTGCCACCACCTCGTCCGATCATTGATGCCCTCTTTGAATCTGCATTGAAGCCGGATAACCACGGTTATGCCGGCTACTATGGATTACCTGCGCTGCGCCAGGCCATTGCCGATTATTATGCACATCGCTTTGGTGTGCAACTCGATCCAAACAAAGAGGTAGCCGTGCTCATTGGATCGAAAGAAGGCATTTTCAACACCTCATTGGCTTTCCTAGATTCAGGGGATGTAGCTCTAGTGCCAGATCCTGGCTATCCTACCTACAGCATTGGAGCGCACATGGCTGGAGGAGTGTGTTACTCGTTGCCGCTGTGGGAAGAACATGCATTCCTGCCTCAACTGGAATCCATCCCCGCCGACATTGCCCACGCGGCCAAGGTCCTTTGGCTGAACTACCCTAACAACCCTACCGGTGCCATCGCAGATCTCGAGTTCCTCTCTCGAGCCGTGCATTTTGCTCAATGCCACGACCTGCTGCTGTGCTACGACAACCCTTATTGCGATCTGACCTTCGATGGCTACCGCGCGCCCAGCATCCTGCAAGTGCCGGGAGCTAAAGAGGTAGCGCTGGAATTCAACTCCCTATCCAAGACCTACAATATGGCTGGATGGCGAGTGGGCATGGCCGTGGGCAACCGAGAAGCGATAGAAGCCTTGTTGCGTGTCAAAACTAACGTAGATTCCGGCATCTTCAAGCCCATCCAAGAAGCAGCTGTAGCCGCTTTGACCGGCGACCAGAGCTGGATTGCAGAACGCAATGCCATTTACCAGAGACGCAGGGACATTGTCATGGAATTCTTGCCTCTAGCGGGCATGAGAGCAGCGCTGCCAAAAGCAGCACTCTACGTCTGGGCGCGGATTCCTGAAGGGCAAACATCCCAAGAATTCAGTTCTTATATCCTTGAGAAAGCAGGGGTTTGGCTAACCCCTGGAACTGCTTTTGGTGAACATGGCGAAGGATACGTGCGCATTGCATTGACAGTGCCTGAAGAGAAGCTACGCGCGGCTGGAGAAAGACTGCGTCAGGCAAAGCTGAATTAGAAAAAGCGAGGAGGAAAAGTATTCCCAGAAACAGAAATACCTATCCCGTTCCTGCTGAGCCGGAAAGAGGGTACCTGGTTGGCGTAGAAGTCAAGGGGGTCGCCTATCCATGGCGATTAGAAGATTCGCTGGCCGAGCTGGCTGAGTTAGCCAGAACTGCTGGTGTAGAAGTGGTAGGCCAGACTGCCCAGCGCCTTGACGAGGTTAACCCCGCTACCTATGTTGGCAAAGGCAAGGTAGAAGAGCTAAAACTTTTGGCACGGCAACTGAATATAGACACGTTTATTTTTGACGACGAATTGTCGCCAGCTCAGCAACGCAACCTCGAGGAAGAGCTGGGCACGAAAGTCATTGATCGCACGGCATTGATTCTCGATATCTTTGCCAAGCATGCCCATACCCGTGAAGGCGCACTACAAGTGGAGCTAGCGCAATATATTTACCGTTTGCCACGCTTGACTCGTGCCTGGACTCACTTGGCACGCCAAGTGGGTGGGGCGGCAGCCCGCGGTGGTCCCGGTGGCGTGGGGCTACGCGGCCCAGGTGAGACTCAACTGGAAACCGACCGACGGCTCATCCGACAACGCATTGCACAGCTCAAGCGAGAGCTGGAGCATGTCCGCAGCCATCGCCAGCAATACCGCCGCCACCGCAAAGAGCAAGGCATGCCGGTTATATCGCTTGTGGGTTACACCAATGCAGGCAAGTCTACCTTACTTAACACGCTTACTCACGCTGGTGTGCTGGCAACGGACACGCTTTTTGCCACATTGGATCCTGTTACACGGCGTTTGATCCTGCCGGGGGGCAAGGAAGCATTGCTCACCGATACAGTGGGCTTTATTCAAAAGCTGCCCACGCAGCTCGTGGCTGCGTTTCGCGCGACCCTTGAGGAAATCGGCGAGGCAGATTTAATCCTCCACATCGTTGACATAACACATCCAAACGTGCGGGAACAGGTGCGCACTGTAGAGCAGGTATTGCGAGAAATCGGTGCCGCACACAAGCCTATGTTAGTTGCCTTGAACAAGATTGACCTGCTCCAGGATCCTGAGAAAGCCCAATTAGCTACAGCGCAGTTTCCTAATGCCGTGGCTATCTCTGCGCTGTACGGGCAAGGGCTGGATAATCTCCTGCTGCAAATTGAACGCTTGCTGACCCAGCAGATGGTGCAGGTGCGAGCACGGGTGCCTTATGCGGCAAGTGAACTGGTCGCGTTATTCCACAGGCACGGGATTGTCACGCAAGAGCATCACAGACAAGACGGCATCTTGATTGAGGGTAAGATTCCGCCCGGTTTGATGGGGCGTTTTGAGCCATATCTTGAATGAAAAAATTAGCCAGGGATTTCTCATTCCCTGGCTAATCCATTCGCTGAAGCACGCGCTCCAAACTTAGCGAGAGCCTTTCTGCTTTTTGCCTTTTATCTTGTATTGACTTTTACCTGCTCAGCAATAGCATCCCCGACCTGGTATGTCAACGCATTTCCGCCGAGGTCGTAGGTCTTGGGGCCATACTGCAAAACATGTTCCACAGCCTGCTCCATTGCCTCTGCAGCGTCCGTCTCTCCCAGGTGCTCCATCATCATCGCTGCGGCAAGAACCGCAGCCATCGGGTTCGCTTTCTGTTGGCCCTTGTAACGCGGCGCTGAGCCGTGAATAGGCTCAAACATCGAGAGACCCTCTGGATTGATGTTGGCACCGGGAGCAAGGCCCATTCCTCCCTGGATAGCTGCTCCCAAGTCTGTGATGATATCACCGAACAGATTGGGTGCCACCACCACCTGGTAATGTTCTGGTCGGCGTACAAACCACATGGTGACAGCATCCACCAGATTGTACTCATGCTCTATTTCCGGGTAATCTTGGGCGACACGTTCAAAGCACTCACGCCAGAACTCGTAGATATCGGGCATGGCATTCACTTTATCCACGCCTGTAACGCGTTTCAGTCCCTTGCGGCGTGCCAGTTCAAACGCATAACGGATGACGCGCTCGCAACCCCGTCGGCTCAGCACACCAAGCTGGAAAGCAAGCTCTTCCTGGGGTTCAACCTTCACTGATACATCGAAGTGCGCAGTGTACAATCTGCGACGCATCACACCATGGGTGGAAGATGCACCCTCACGCACGCGGCCACCTACACCGCTATAGAGGTCCTCCGTATTCTCACGCACAACATAGAAATTAATGTCTGCCGCGGTTTTGCCTCTCAGCGGGGTTTCTGCCCCACGCAGGAGTTTCACCGGGCGGAGGTTGACGTACTGGTCAAAATAGGTGCGGAGCTTGAGCACGATGCCACCCAGGGTAACACGCTCTGAGACGCGGGGATCACCTAGCGCGCCCAGGAGAATGGCATCGGTTTCGGCAATACGACGAAGAGCCTCATCATCTACAACTTTTCCTGTTGCCAAGTAATGCTCCGCACCAAAGGGAAACTCGACCCATTCACAATGGAAATCGAAAATCCGGCCCGTAACTTCAAGAACCTTCTTCGCTTCCGCAATCACTTCCGGGCCAATGCCATCGCCCGGGATTACGCTGATCGCATAATGTCTCATGTACTTATATACCCCTTCCAACTTTCTGATTTTGATAGCGCTGTGCAGCACGGCGCAAAGCTTCCACCACAGGCAAGTCTTGCCCGGAAAGGAAGCGCACCATGCCTCCTCCAGAAGTACATACGTACCCCATACGCTCCAATACGCCAAACTTGGCACCGGCAGCAACGCTATCCCCGCCACCGATTACCGAGTATCCAGGCGCATCCGCTATCGCTTTCCATAACTTTTCAGTTCCTACTGCGCTTAATGGATTCTCATAAATGCCGGCTGGCCCGTTCACGAAAATAGTGGCCGCCTGCTGTATGACTGAAATGTAACGAGCAATGGTCTGGTGCCCAATATCCACGATGAGATGGTCTGTGGGCAAATCCTCCAGCGTGATCTCTTTTCGCCCGTGATCGTCTATCGCTACATCTACAGGGTAAAGGATCCTGTCCCCATAACGCTGAAGAAGCTGCTGCGCTCTGGCAATAAAGGGAGTTAGCCCCTTGTCGTGGATCATCCGTTCCGTTGGCTCTCCTAGCGCATACCCCTTTGCTAGAATCATCACTTCGCCGTTCAGCCCAGAAGTCAACACATAATCCGCGGTCCCCTCGCCCAGGACCTGTTCCATCATGCTGAAGGCATCGGCAATGCGCGCCCCGCCCAAGACATACACGCAGGGATGCTTTGGGTTCTCCTTCAC
>JBMFPM010000108.1:0-6609 GCA_049969135.1 Anaerolineae bacterium | reverse complement strand
GTAACGCCGGTCGAGATGGTGTCTAGCCCATATTTGTTGCATAGTTCGTTGGCTTTGCACAAGACAACGAGGTTACCGTTCATGCACAAGGAGCCCAGGGCAGCAGCCGTCTCGTACTCTGGTCCGCCATAAGCCGGATCAACTTCGTATGGCTCTTTTGCCCCCACTACCAGGTTGCAGGTTACCGGACAGGCAAAACAGGGGTCTCGCCGTACCAAGATGGTTTCGGCAATGGTTTCTCCGGTGATGTTTTCATAGTCATCGAAGGTGCATTTCTGAAAGTTCTTCGTCGGCAGGCGGCCTGTGGCATGGAGATCATCGAGGTCTCCATCGCTGCCGTACTTGTGTAAGAGGTCTTTGTAAGCGCCTTCCCAGACTTCCTGGTTTGCCCGCTTAGCCAACTGGAGGACTCGTTCGCGGTCTACAAGCGGAATCTTCTGGGTGCCGCGAACGGCAATTGCTTTGAGCTTCTTTGAGCCCATTACAGCACCCATGCCACTTCTACCGTTGGCATGGTGGATATCGCTCAGCACGCAGGCGTACTTAACCAGATTTTCGCCGCCAAGCCCTATTGAGGCGATCCGTATTTGGCTATCTCCCAGTTCCTCTTTGATAAGCTTCTCGGTATCCCCGGTGATTTTACCCCACAGATGGCTTGCATCTCTGATTTCCGCTTTGCCATCGTGGATCCACAGGTAGACTGGTTTTTCAGCCTGCCCTTCAATGATTATTGCATCGAAACCGGCGAACCTCAGCTCTGGCCCAAAGAAGCCACTGGCGTTCGATTCGCCCCAAATGCCAGTCAAGGGGGATTTTGCCATGATCACGTAGCGGCAGTTGCCGCCAAAGGGCAAGCCTGTCACCACACCGGCTGCTACGACCAGTTTGTTTTCGGGGCCTAGAGGCTCAATGCCGGGCTTGAGTTCGTCAAACAATATTTTCGCCCCCAAGCCTCTGCCGCCAAGGAAGGCTCTCGCTACGTTCTCTTCTAATGGTTCTTCCGTTATTCTGCTTTCCGTCAGGTTCACCCGCAGGATTTTCCCCATGTAACTAAACATCTTCAATCCTCCTTCCATGTTTTGTATTAAATGAAACTCCATTTCTGCATTGCAGCACCTTGGTCGGCTGGCAATGTCAGTTGTGCATACAGGGCAAGGAACCCGGTCTTGGTCTTGGGTTCTGGCGTGCGCCAGTTGGCTAGACGGCGGTGGATTTCTTCTTCTGATAGCTCCACCTGTAACCGACGAGCTGGGATGTTAATCTCGATCATATCTCCATCCTGGATGATTGCAATGGCTCCTCCTTCCATCGCCTCAGGGGATACATGGCCCACAATAGGCCCACGGTTGAATCCAGAGAAGCGGCCATCGGTGATCAGCCCCACTGAGCCTTCCAGACCAATGCGGTATAGGGCGTCAGTGGACAGCATCACCTCTTTCATACCTGGCGCACCTTTGGGACCTTCATAGCGCACCACGATTACATCGCCCGGTTGGATTTTGCCTTCGATAATGGCTTTCCATGCTTCTTGGTCACTATGGAAGGTTTTTGCGGGCCCTCTGTGCACCAGCATTTCTTTTTTAATTGCAGAGGTGCGTACGATGGCGCCACGAGGTGCGATGTTCCCTTTGAGCACAGCCAATCCCCCTTCGGTTTGCACTGGATGGTCCCGGCTGGAGATGGCAGGCCCCCGGCTTCCACGAACGTGACGGATATTTTCAGCCACAGTCTTGCCATCCACCGTCAAAGCGTTGGTGTCGATCAGGTCTCCCAGTTCCTTCAGCAGTGCGAGGACTCCTCCAGCCTCGTGGAAGTCAACCACCGTATGAGGACCGTTGGGGATAACAGAAGCCAGCAGCGGGGTTTTGCTGCTGATCTCGTCGAACAGGTCCAGATCGATCTGTATTCCCAGCTCTTTTCCTATGCTGATGATATGGAGAGGCGCATTCGTAGAGCCACCAATAGCTGCATTCACCACGATGGCATTTCTGAGGGCTCTCTCATCGAGGATGCGAGAGGGACGCATGTCCTCTTTCACCAGTTCAACGATGCGCTGGCCAGACAGGCGAGCCACCTTCAATCTGTCCGCTGAGATGGCAGGAATGGTGGCTGAGCCGGATAGGGCCATGCCCATGGCTTCGGTCAGAATCTGCATGGTGTTGGCAGTCCCCATGACCGGACAAGCGCCTGGCCCGGGGCAAGAGCATTCTTCCATTTCACGCAGGTCCTGTTCGCTAATGCGCTTCAGGGGGAGGGCGCCGAATACTGCCTCATTCACATCGGGTGCCAACACCGTGCCTTCGCGCCATTTTCCAGCCAGCATCGGCCCGCCAGTGACCATGATGGAAGGCAAATTCACCCTGATTGCGCCCATGAGGTGACCAGGAATAATGTTGTCACACGAGGCTAGCAATACCAAGCCGTCGAACAGATGGACCTTGGACATAATCTCTATAGAAGCAGCCAGGACATCGCGGATTGCCAACTCATACTTCATGTTCTCCGTGCCGATGGCGATATTGCCGCAGGTGGCAAACAAGCCAAATTCGAACGGTACCCCACCTGCCTGCCAGATACCTGCCTTGACCGCCTCTGCCAGTTGCCTGAGGTGCATATGCGCTGGCGAAGCCTCTGTCCAGGAGTTGGCTACCCCGATCAATGGCTTGCCGAAATCCTCATGGGTATAGCCAGCACCCTTGTATATCTGCCGCCGATGGGCCGCTTGTGGCCCAACAAACAGGTTCTGCTGTGTTTCCAAGGCTACCTCCTATTCTTAAGAGCCAAAATCGACGCCATAAAGTTTTTCCTGCTTGCCCAGGAGGAACCCGTTAGGGAAGGGATCTCTGGGGTCGAGCACAAATTGCTGGATGCCCATAATATGTGCACTGCCTCTGATAGTGGGCACAACAGCAGCATATGGTCCCACTTTTGTTTCGGCGATGAGTTTGCCGTAGAACAGGCTGCCGATGATGCTCTCGTGGACAAACTCTTCATGCAAACGGAGTTGTCCGCGCGCGTACAAGGTGGCCATCTTGGCGCTTGTCCCAGTGCCGCAGGGGGAGCGGTCTATGCCTGCTGGCGGCACCACAACGGCATTTTTCAACGTAGCCTCTGGATGCGTTGGCGGGGCAGAGAATTCGACATAATTAATGCAGTTGATTTCCGGAGCCTCGGGATGGTGAATTTCTACCTGTTCGTTCACCGCCTGCCAGATCTTGGTACCGCATGAGATAATCTCATTGGCATGTTCGGGTGCAATCTGCAAGCCTACGCTCTCTGCAGGCAAGATGGCATAGAAATTGCCGCCATAGGCAATGTCCACTTTGACACGTCCTAGTTCTGGGACATCCACTTCTATATCTGGCTTGTAGAGAAAAGAGGGGACATTCTGAATGGTTACCGACTCCGCCATGCCATCGCGCACTGCCACCTCGGTTCGTACTACTCCTGCAGGGGTATCGAGGGTGATGTTAGTTACTGGCTCCTTCGCTGGCACCATACCCATTTCGACCAAGACCGTGCAAATAGCAATGGTGCCATGGCCGCACATAGTGGCGTAGCCCCCTGGCTCCAGGTAAATGATGCCAAAGTCAGCTTCCTCTACGGTGGGTGGGGTGAGCAGGGCAGCGAACATGTTGCTATGTCCCCGGGGCTCATGCACGAGGAAGGTGCGGAGGTAGTCCATGTGGTCGCGCACATATTTCAATTTCTCCAACATGGTCTTGCCCGGAATGGGCGGCACGCCTCCGATGACCACTCTCTCGGCATTGCCGCCGGTGTGAGAGTCAATGGCAGTGAGCACTCGGCTGAACTTCATTTGGTTGTCCCTCCTGTTATCTCATCAGGGTGTTGAAAAAGTCCTTTCACACGGAGCAAAGTACCTCTTCACCTGGCTATTCCCTGTTCACCCATGCGCCGCTCAGCCCAGGGGCTAAGACCAGACCAATATGCCGGTGCGAGTTTATTCTACCGAGGCAAATTCGGTCAGATACTTCTCGAGCACTTGGCGCACTGCCGGATCCAAGGGTTGATAAGGTGCTCTCGGACGACCGGCTTTTTGGCCGCCTATCTCAGCCGTCGCTTTGAGGAAAGCCACCTCATTTTCACCGGTGATGTAGCCGCAGAGCTGGGTGAACTTGCGGTACAATGGGATAGCCTTGTCCAAATCTCTGTTCATGCAGGCGTTGTACAGCGCGAGCACCGCTTTGGGAACGGCGATGCCAAATAGCGAGACAATGCCCTTGCCCCCCAGCAGGACATCGCTGAACAGCCACCCCTCCCCACCAGAGAAAACGTTGATCTTATCAGCGATCTTGGTGAGCACATTGGCGCGGTGCCAGACGTCGCCATTGGATTCCTTCAGCGCCTTGATATGCTCCAGTTCCAGCAGCCTGTCCCAGAAGGCAGGCGTCATATTGAACCCTCTGGGAAGAGGTGGATAGTTGTAAGCCATGATCTGGATTTCGTCTACAGCTTCGTTGACCGCGCGATAGTGCTCGAATACAACCTCCTCTGTGGGGTTAATCACATAGGGCGGTGCGATCATGACCCCGTCCGCGCCCGCGCGCTCGGCATATTTTGTCCGGCGGATGCATTCTTTGGTATTCTGGAAAGTAGTTCCCACCGCGACGGCTAGCCTTCCGGCTGCGGCTTGAACCGCGGCATCAACCACCAGGTTGAACTCAGCCTCGCTAGGTGCATAGAACTCTCCCATGCAGCCAAAGATAATGAAGCCATGGACACCGGATTTGGCCAAGAAATCCACGTTATGTGCCAAGCCATCCAGATCAGGTTCCTGGTTTTCTTTTATAGCGAAGGGTAGCAAAGGGAAGACCCCTTCTAATGGTTTGCGAGTAGTTTTTTGTGCCATAAAGCTCCTCCTCATTAGAATGTGTTATCTTATGCCTATATTCGAGCGGCAAGGAAGCCGCTTGTCCATTCATCAGCGTGAGCTAGCCTTGGTGCAGGCTAGAACTCAGCTCCCCATTTGCTCTTCGGGCCCAGGTAGAATCCGCGTGGCCAGGGATCCCTGGGATCGAGCACAAATTGCTGGAGGCCTGTAATGTAGGCACTGCCCCTGATCGTAGGCACAACCGCAGGGAAATTCCCGACTTTTGTCTCTGCGATCGCTTTGCCGTAGAAAAGGCTGCCGATAATGCTCTCGCTGATAAATTCTTCGTTCAGTTTCAAATGCCCCTTAGCATAGCGAGTAGCTATCTCTGCGGAAGTGCCTGTCCCGCATGGGGAGCGGTCTATGGCTTCCACGCCATAGAGGACGGCATTCTTTGCATTTGCCTTTGGGTGGGCAGGTGGCCCGATGAACCGTACGTGTGTGCAGCGGTTGATGGCTGGATTCTCTGGGTGCTCGATGGGAACCTGCTCGAAAACGGCT
Source organism: Anaerolineae bacterium (assembly GCA_049969135.1). Classification (GTDB taxonomy): domain Bacteria; phylum Chloroflexota; class Anaerolineae; order UBA2200; family UBA2200; genus JACIWX01. Next base: position 1,217 of record JBMFPM010000108.1, on the reverse strand, counting down.
TCCCTGATCTTGGAACCCTTCTCCACAATTTCCTTGGCACGCTCGGGGACTAGCTCCAAGCCCACGCTCTCGGCAGGAAGAATGGCATAGAAATTTCCACCCCAGGCGATGTCTAGTTTGACTTTTCCCAAATCAGGCACATCAACAACCACGTCACGCTTGTACAGGAAAGCAGGGACATTCTGGAAGGTCACATCCTGCACCTCGCCATTGCTCACCCGTACTTCCGCTCGGACGATGCCGGCGGGGGTATCGAGCACGATAGGAGTAATTGGCTCCTTGGCTTCCACCATGCCGGTTTCTACCAGTACCGTGCAGGTAGCAATGGTCATGTGGCCACACATGGGCAGGAAGCCGCTGACCTCAATGAACAGCACCCCAACGTCCGCCTCAGGATTCGCCGGGGCAGTGATGATACTCCCTGACTGGATATTGCTGCCACGGGGTTCGAACATGAGCATGGTGCGCACATCATCCAGGTTTTTCTGCGCCCATAACCATTTCTCTACCATGGTTTTGCCCGGAATGGGGGGAATGCCTCCTATGACTACCCTCGCTGGTTCCCCCTCAGTGTGCGAGTCCACAGCGGTGATAAGCCTTTTGAATCTCATCGTTTCCCTCCTTTGCGTATGATACCCGGTTTGCATTAAGCGGGCAAGGACAATCGAGCTTGAGCAAATCGAGACAGCGATAGCTCTTCCACGGGCAAGTCAAGCTCTTGCCCGGTGATCATCTGACTAATCAGCTTGCCGGTAATTGGCCCCATTGTGATCCCTTCTCCTTCGTGCCCTGCGGCAATGTAGAAGCCTGGCACCTCATCAGCTTCATCAATAATGGGCAGGAGATCGGGAGTATACGGCCGCAATCCTGCATACATGCGAATGGCGTGAATGTCAGCAAGGGCTGGGAGAAAACGGAGGCAACGGGTGATCATCGCACGCACTACCTCGTGGTCTACAGAGCGATCGAAACCCGCGAACTGACGGCTGCTTCCTAATAAAATATTGCCGTTACGCGTCTGCCCCAGGACCATTGCGACGGCGAGCTTATGTGCGTCCTCCTCTACTGCCTCGAAATAGCTAGCATCTAGTAGATAGGTGTTGATCATAGGTGGGACCGGCTCAGTTACGACGATATGTCCCTTCCGGGGGATGATCGGAATCTCGATGCCTACCATTTTCCCGATGCCTGCACTCCAAGCTCCTGCTGCATTCACT
>JBMFPM010000107.1:0-6616 GCA_049969135.1 Anaerolineae bacterium | reverse complement strand
GACAAAAAGTGGTCTTGAAGCCCAATTTGCTGCAAGCTGAACCGCCAGAGAAAGCGGTCACTACGCATCCCTCGCTTGTCGCTGCCGTGGCAAAATGGGTGCGTGAACTCGGGGCGACACCCATCATTGCCGATAGCCCGGGACCAGGCATGTTGTTCAACCCCCGCGCACTGCACCGCTTGTATCAGGTTACCGGCATGACCGCTGTTGCCGAAGAAGAAGGCGCTATCCTCAACTACGATGTCAGCACAACGCGAGTGCCTTGCCCCGAAGGCCGCGCTGTTCAGACCCTCGATGCAATGAAAGCAATGGTGGAAGCAGATGTCATCATTTCTCTGCCCAAGCTCAAAACCCACGATTTGATGCTATTCACGGGAGCGATCAAGAACCTTTTTGGCACCGTTCCAGGCATGGTCAAATCTACTTATCACGCGCGTTTTCCTTCAGTGGAGCGGTTCTCCACCATGCTGATAGACATTCTTAGCTATTACAAACCAGCGTTGACCATTATGGACGCTGTCGTCGGCATGGAAGGAGATGGGCCCTCTGCAGGCAATCCACGCCATATTGGGCTGCTACTAGCGAGCACCGACGCCGTTGCTCTGGACATCGTGGCAGCTTCAGTCGCGGGCATACCGCCTGCGATCGTGCCCACTGTTGCCGCTGCTGTGCGCAGAGGATTGACTACCGGGCGGGTAGAAGACATCGAGGTAGTGGGAAATCCCATCGAAACAGCAAAGGCAGAGGGATTCAAATTGCCGCGCACAGCCGGCCAACATCTGCGCATGATCCCCCACTTTGTGCCCGCATGGATCACACAACAACTGCTTGCCAAACCACAGGCAGGGCCCAAATGCACCGCTTGTGGCACATGTGTCGAAAACTGCCCCGTTCAAGCCATCACGATTGTGGACCAACGGGCGCACATGGACCTCGACCGTTGCATTCGCTGCTACTGTTGCCACGAACTTTGCCCCGAACACGCCGTTGAACTACACCAGCCTTTGCTAGCCAGACTGATCAACAGGCTTTTTAATGCTTAAACCCAATTGGCCGCTCTTCGCCAAATCCGTGCTCGGGCGTCTTGATCTCCCCAAACTGCGCCTCGAACTTCGCCAGGTTATCCCCTAATGCACGGTGTAAGAGTTTGGCATTGATAGGCGTCATGATCACACGTGCATAGACTTTGGCTTTGGGTACATTGGGCAGTATGCGGGCAAAATCAATCACAATTTCCGAAGCGGAATGGGTGATCATGGCGAAATTGGAGTAGACAGCCTCCAATTCTGTTGGCAATTCAATGCTAATCTGCACGGGCTGTGGCTGTGGTTTTTCTCTAGTCATCGTGTTCTCCTGTTCTTCATCTAGCTATGGCTGCGGACGAAATTCTACCCAAACGAGCTTGCTCCAGTCTGCCTTTACCGGAAGCGGAACGGCAGGCAAATTGATCAGCGTTACCGTGTAGGTAACGGGATTGCCCAGTCCGTCAAAAGCAAAGATGCCTTCCTGGTTCGTAGTGGCAGGCGGCGCAGACCAATCCCAAGCCGATAACCCAACCTGCACGTTGGGGATGGGTTTGCCCTCTGCATTCAGCACTTGTCCCCTGATCATCATCGCGGTTTGCAGGCCGACGTCATCTATCTTGACCACTCTGCCCACGAACGTCCCACTGGGAGGAGGCGTACTCGTGGGCAGCAAAGCAACGGCACAAGATTGCGCTGCCTCTTCGCGCTTGGCTTTCAGTTCATCGCTGAAACTCATCGCTAGAGCACGATCGTATTGATCCCGGGCAGCACACCACTCACCTTTCGCAGCCAAGACGTTAGCATAAGACACATGCGCATCATACAATCTCTGCCGGGTGTCCTTGTAGTCAGGCTGCAGTTGGTAAAGCGCTTGAAAAACTTCGATTGCTCCCTCCCAATCGGCTCCCCAGTATCCCAACCCGGCAAGGTACAGAGTGGCTAAACGCTTCTGTGCACGAATAGCCTGTTCCGCAGGACGCAGTTGCAGCGCACGGTCAAAATAGCGAATCGCTTCCTCTAAGCGGTTCTCCTCCACGAGCTTTAACCCTGCCTTGTAATAGGCTTCCACAAGCAGCATAGACACCTGTTCCTGTTCGTATTCGGGATCAAGGGCATGCACTTGTTCCAGCTTGGTGATGACACCTTCCCAGTCACCCTTGTTGTAAAGTTCACGGGCTTCATTGTACAGTAGGATGGCCGTTTGATAGCGCACAGCCGAAGTCGGTGTGGGCATCTTGCTCAACAAGGTTTCTACCTCACTCAGCTTTGCCGCAGCATCGCTATGCTTGGGATCAAGCTGCAATGCCAAAGCAAACTCCTCGCGCGCAAGCTCATAGTTCTCTGCAATGAAATACTCCAATCCCTTGTGATAATGTTCAATGGCTGCAGCGCGGTTAAGCCGTGTGCGCTCCTGTATCCCCTGATAGATACCCAAAAGCCCTACACCAAGAATTAACAGGATAGCACAACCGGCCAGCATGCCCGCGATCATTGCCCAGCCGCAACCCCCTGATCGGGCCGTGGGCTCTGCACTCTCTTCCGGGCCCGCGCTCGGTTCTTGTTGTTCCGGACCCCTAGGCTCAATCACTAAGAGATGCCCACAATTGGGACATACTAGTACATTGTCTTCTACCTCAGCCCCACACTGATTGCAATACATGAAACTGCCTCCACGCCCTAAAATGTTGCCTCATATTGTAATAAGGTTGTTCCACCCTGTCCATGCAACAGCACACCTAATTGCCCTGGCCGTTGCGCACCAGCAGGCAGAGACGCTTCAAACAAAAGGGGCTCCTCCGGAGCTAGATGCACTGCTTCCTGGCAAAAAAGTTGGCCATTCCATTTCAACTGCAACTGTCCGGACTGTGCCTTGCTGACAGCAATTCCCACACGGACCCGATTCCCCTGCACGCTAGTCTTGACCACTGCCTCTGCATTCGCTTGGTCTAAACCACCGATATGGCTGAATGGCAGCCAGATTTCGCTCCAGCGAATCACTTGGCCTGCCCCAATCACTACGTCATCTTCTGGCCAGAACGTCTTGCAAGGCCCTGCCCACATCTCAAAATAGTCTGATGCATTATCCGTGTACTCCCCACGGGCCGGAAAATCCTTCCCAAAAGCAAAAAGTTTTAGCCCGGGTACCGCTTCTGGTGCAAATATCCGCACAATGCCCAGCTCTGTATCATGGTTGTAAGCACCTGCATAGCCCTGCTCTACTTCTGGAACAAAGACGCCCAGCCAGTTGTACCAGTTCCGATAGAAAGACAAATCACGACCATCATAGGTAGGCCAGGACATCACCTGGTGCTCACCCGGCAATGCGTGATCACCAGTGCTGTGCACGATCATGCGCCTCGTTGGATAGATGAATTCGGTGTTCGGTGATACACTTGCCGACCCCAGAGTCAGAGCGGCATTAAGCCAGAATTGGCAGGCAATAGGCTGTGAAGTTGGATTCACCAGCCGGGGTTCGACCACAAAGTAGGCACGATCCGCAGGCAATGTGACGCGGATCTCGGCGCGCAAACGATCATCACCCAGGTAATCGCGCAAAAGGATGGAAGCTCCACCGGCGCTGCGTTCGATACGGTATGTCCAAGGCAAGCCCCACTCATAGCCATGTTCATGGACAGGCAATGCCCATTCCATGCCCCCAGCTGCTAGCCACCAGTTCTCGGCGCGGCTAAGGGGGCCCCAGTAAGACGGTTTCAGGACGGCGTTCTCGTAGAAAATCTTTTTCCCACTGGGTTTGAAAACACATTGATAGAGCCTGCCCCCCAGTTCGGGCAGAAAGGTGAGCTTCAAATACTGATTCTCCAGGACAACACCAGTTAAAGTCCGTGGCTGTGGCTGCGGATTGGTAGCCTCATAAGCTGCGCGGTCCAGCCACAGAACTTGGAAATTGTAACGAGCATCCAGTTTCTCTTTTAAACAGGGCTCATAAGGGTAAACGAGTAAGGTGATAGTCGTCTCATACACCTTTACTCCGAAGGGCGCAGCAGTAGGCTTTTGCGGAGTAGCGGAGGGCAACGGCGTTGGTGCAGCCCTAATGTGTATCGTTTGCCCTGCCCGTCCCACGTTGCCGGCTTCATCCTCAGCTTCAACCGCCACATCATGAGCACCCGCTGCGCTATCTCGCGTGTCCCAAAGGTAATCTAAAAAGTTGCTGTTCTCCTTAGATACCAGCATCCCATCAATAAAGAGACGCATCACTGTAACCCCTTCATTGTCTGAAGCCTCGGCATGGACATGCACAAGCTGCCCGGATTCTACAGCCTTTGCCTCTTGACCAATCATTACCACAGGTGGAACGATATCACGCAACCTTGCCGTGATTCTCATTTCCTGTCCTGAGTCGAGCGCAACCAGACGTAGCCAAGGCTCATAACCATCATGTTGAATGCGCACTTCGTACTCCCCTGGGCATAGAACCAGGCTTAATGGGGTGTACCCTTTCCACTCACCGTAGAGATAGACCACTGATCCAATGGGCAAAGCCTCAATGTGCAAATGGGCAGGAGCTGGCGTGGGCGAAGGGCTAGGCTCCACTATAGGTGAGGGTGACCTGCAAGCCGTAGCAGCATACAACAGCCATAACAGCATTACCCAATACGCAACGATGCCCCATTGCTGCTGAATTCTAAACCTTTGACCCGTAACTTGTTTCATCTGTTGACCGTCATTATACTTGGATTGGGCATGTATGACAAGGTACGTGAAGGATCACCCGCCCTCGTTCCTGCCCAGTTCGGTTTCGTGCACAGACTTTTGGGCCAACTTTGATCTATGTTATAATTGACGCTACGGTTATCCCACGAGGTGCTCTGGCATGGACAATCAGTCCGCTGCAGATCGAACCTGGCGGCTGCAAAAAGCGATTGTGCCCATCATAGCCACTGTGGCTTTGGCTCTGCTCACGTTCTGGGTCTGGAGACAGCGCGTGATCCTCCTAGCTCCCGCCTCAGCTCCAACTCCTGCTGTGCCTACCCCGGCGCCTCAGCAATGGCTACAACTTAGCGCTCCTTTCGATGGCAAGATCCATGCTTTAATAGTCGAGGACCCCAACGGCGTACGTTTACTGTACGCTGGTACCAACGGCGGCATATTCAAGAGCGAAGACAAAGGCCGGACATGGATCGCTTGCAACAACGGTCTGGGCGACCGTCTAATACGGGCTCTGGCCATTGACCCGGATGATCCAAAGATACTCTATGCTGGAACCTGGAACGGCAAAGTCTATGTCAGCATGAATGGGGGTAACTGGTGGGAGCAACGCAGTGAGCAGTTGCCTCCATATGAAATCCGTGCCCTCTATGTGCATACATTTGAGCCGAATAAGCTATATGCCGCAACCCCTACAGGCGTCTTTACCAGCACTGATCGTGGGCAGCACTGGTATCCCGCTGGTGACTTTACCAGCACCTTGCAGTGTATGGCAATGGATCTAGAGCGGCCAGACACCCTTTATGTGGGTACTTCCGCATACGGCATCTATAAGAGCAGGGATGGGGCAGTCACCTGGTTCCCCTTACCCAACAACGATCCCATGGACGTCTCAGTTCTGGTAGTACCTCCTCGTGCACCACGCACTGCTTATGCTATATCCAAGGGCAAAGTCTACAAGACCGAAGAGGACGGAAATTTCTGGAGATATATGGATTCATATCGAGACTCAGCCATGGCACGCTGCCTGGCTGTCAACCCGAAAAATCCGCAAGAAGTCTATGTTGGGGTACAGGATGGCTTGTATAAGAGTGTAGATGGCCGCAAGAGTTGGTTTAGGAGCGATACAGGGCTCAAAAGCCAGGATGGGGACCCAATTGATGTGCAGTTGATTGTGGTAGACCCCATAGAGCCCCATATCGTTTATGCCTGCTCGGGCAACAGGCTGTTTGTCAGCGAGGACGCAGGCAGCACCTGGGAACTGCGTTCGACCATCCAGGCTAGTAGCGAAGCCAACATCCTTGCACTGAAAGCAGACCCGAGGGATGGGCATACCTTTTATGCCAGTGTAGCAGGCGGTGGATTGTACAAAACCACCAATGGCGGCACCAAATGGCAACATGTGGGAGAAGACGATCCTTTTGCCCTGATCCGATCTTTCTTGCATATAACGGCCGTAGAAGTGAATCCTATTGACTCACGTCTCGTGTTCGCGAGCACAGATGAAGGTGTCATATTGAAAAGCAACGACGGAGGCATGACATGGACACTGGCTGGAGTGGTCACAGAGGCTTTGGTCAGCACCTTAGTGATTGATCCTGAACAACCTACGCGCCTCTACGCCGGAACACAAGGGAAGGGAATGTACCGCTCCGATGATGAAGGCCAAACCTGGGTTCAAAAAGGGGAAGAGATCGGCAAGAACGTGCAACGCCTTGTCCTGGACCCACGAGGCACGGAAACAATGATCTATGCCATTACCGAGAAAGGGGTATTCGTAAGTCGCGACAATGGGGAGAGTTGGAGACAATATCTCAGCGGAGCATCGGATATCGCCCCGCCCACCAAAGGGAGCCTCAAAGCCTTTGTGACTCAGATTGGGGCCGAGTTGGTTCAAGGATTGGGCCGTGACGAGGTCATGATCC